>VGYV01000983.1 GCA_016872855.1 Planctomycetota bacterium | reverse complement strand
CAGGTGGCTGAGCCGGAAATCGCGTTCGCCTGGCTCATCGGCGTGGGAGCTACGGACAAGTTCGCCTACATGGGCGACAGCCTCAACCGCCGGCTCCTGCGGGCGAGGCTGGTCTACGCGGCAGAGGAGACGTGCGAGCTCAAATGAGAAGGAGAACGACACCGCGCAAGCCCCCACAAGGAGGATTGCCTCCGTGGCCTCCGAAGTGCATTGCTCCGGGCAACTTTATCGTTATATGACACTGCTAAGTACTGATGTGGGAATGACTTACAACACCGGCATGGAAAACTGCGTAGGAAGCCCGTGGCGGCGTCCGGAGAGTGCCCTTAGACCTCTGGCACCTATGAGCCCTGGACGGAGGGGTTGGCGCGACGCAAGTGTAGTACACTAAAGGGCTTGCGACGATCGGCCCGAAAGGCCAAACGCCCGCGCCGGAGGCCCCAAATCGCGTTTAAACGCGTCGCCTTTTCCAGACAGCCGCGTTCGAGTCCCCGGGGCATCACGGGGCCACAGTGACCTTTGCGGAGGCAGTTCGCTCGAGGACGCTGTCCGTGGCGCGGAGCCCGACGGTGTATTGCCCGGGCCGGGCGTAGGTGTGGGTGACGGCGTCGCCGTAGCCGATCTCAGCCCGCCACGGCGTCCGTGTCCGACACGCAATCCACTGGCGGGTCCGACCAGCCCACGAAGTCCCGCACGGGATGGCGCGTGGCGATGTGGAGCGTTGCGCTGGCCGACGGGGCCGGTCGCACTGACCGTCAACCAGGGGAAGCTCACGAGCTGCCTCCGCCGGTCGGCCAACAACTGGCACACGGCCTATCTCCCCTCGGCCACTGGCGGGCAAAGGGCCGCTGCCGCCAGGTGTGCCATCCGTCTGGGACAACGACGGCAAGCCCATCCGCTTCACTCCGGTGCCCCAGGCGCCGGGAGCGCAGTGGAGGATGGGGCCGGCTCGGCGTTCTCGAAGCAGTAGACGACCCCTTCGCCGTTCGCGGCGTAGTAGAGCCTGCCGTAGGCGATGGCTGGGGTGGGACAGGCCCGCGATAGGGGGCAGAAGCGCCAGACCTCCTTGCCGCCGGCCTCGCCCACGGTCCCCACCAGCGCGCTCGATGAATGGCCGTAGTTGCTGTAGTAGACTCCGTTGGCGAAGACCTTGTCCGTGCAGTAGCCCCCCTTCTGCCCGGCCTTGCCCTGGGACTGGACGTAGAGGTCCGTCAGCGGCTGGAGGTGCCACGGACCCTTGTCGGATGACCAGAGCAGTCTGCCGGTCTTTCCTTCCAAGGCGTGGGTCGCCAGGCAGGTTTCGTAGACGTAGAGGGTCCCATCGCGGTAGTTCATGCCGGCGGTGTAGAAGACGCTGTGCTGCTTGCTCTTCCAGAGGAGCCGGCCGGTCTGCGGGTCAACCGCGAGGGTGGCTCCACCGTGGGCGGGGTCCTTCTTGAGCCCCACGCCGGTGCCGAAGCGGGAGGCCGAGAAGAACCAGATGCCGTCGCCCAGGCAGCCCTGGCAAACGCGGAGGCGGCCCTTGGCCTCGGGCGGCAGCGCGCCGCTCGCGGCATCGAGCACAGCCAGGTGCCCGGCGCTGGAGCCGACGAACACCTTCCCCGCGGCCACTGCCGGCGAGGAGTAGTTAGAAACTATCTCAGAACCCACGCGGGCTGCGACGCCGCGCCGCTCGCCAGCGAGCGGCACCGTCTGGCCGCAGGCAAGGAGTGAGGAGGAGGCGATGCAACGGAGAGCATCCTTCGCTACGCTCAGGACTGACGACGAACGACACAGCCTGCGGCCAGAAGTCGCGGGAGCCCATTGCCGGCAATGGGCGCCCTTCGGGTTGCGGCGGCATCGCGCCGCTCGCCAGCGAGCGGCGCCGCTGCTGTGTTGCGGCTCCTCAGCGATGCTCTCCGCTGCATCGCCTGCGTCGCCGCGCCTTGCATCCGCCCCGCTGACGCCGGCAACGCAGCCCGCGTGGGTTTTGAGATAGTTTCTAAGGCCGCACGAGCCGGCGTCGGGGAGCGGCTGACGCCGGCGGTCGGCGATGTGAGCGCCCTGCCCTTAGCCGAAGGGGCCTTCGACGGCATCACGAGCGCGTTCGCGCTGCGGAGCTTCGTGGGCCGCGGCCAGGCCTTCCGCGAGATGCGGCGGGTGCTCGCCCCTGGCGGCCGGATCGCTCTGCTTGAACTCACCGTGCCGCCGAACCCCCTCCTTCGCGGGGGCTACTGGCTCCACACGCGGGGGCTGGGGACGCTGCTCGCCTGGCTCGTGTGCGGCACGGTGGGGCCGTATCGCTTTCTGCTGAGGTCGGTGGACA
>VGYV01000982.1 GCA_016872855.1 Planctomycetota bacterium | reverse complement strand
CCACGAACCTCCCGCCCTCGGGCCTGTAGAGGGTCTGCATGCTCCCTCTCCCTTGGGGAGAGGGTTGGGGTGAGGGTGCCTTGGGCATGGTGAACACGCATATCTCGTTGTCGAGGCCGCCGCGGGGCAGGCACGAGTTGCCCTGCCAGTTGGCGGGCAGGGCCAGGTTGCGCGCGTTGCGGCGCACGACGAGCAGCTTGTCGAAGGAGATGAGCGGGTTGGCGAGGAGGGCCTCGCGCTTGAGCGACTCGAGGTCCTGAACGGCCTGCGCCAGGGCCTCTTTGTCCTCTGTCCCTTCTGTCCCTTTTGTCCCTTTCGTCCCTTTGGGCTTAAGGGACCCAAGGGACTCAAGGGACGAAAGGGACAGGAGGCGGTTCTGAATCGCATCCAGGCGTCTGAGGAAATCAGGCCCCTTGGGATAGCGCTCGCCATGGGTCTCAATGAGGTCGCTGATGGCGAGGCGGAGGGGCTCGGTCTTGAGGCTGCCGAGCTTGGCCAGGCCCTCCTCGATGGTGCGGGCGCGGTGGTAGAGCTCGCGCACCTTCTGGAGGTCGGCGGCGTCGGTTGCGGAGGCGAGCTTCTGGGCCTCGGGGGCGAGGGACTTCGCGCGGCTCCCCGCCGCCTTGGCGTAGCGGGCGGCGAGCGTGGCGAGGTCGCCGGGGCGCCAATCGTCGTCCCAGATGCGGTCCTCGCGCTCCCAGGCCATCTCGCGCGCGGCAGCGGGGAAGTCGCGGCGAACCAGCGCCCACAGGGCATCGAGCTCGCTCGTGCGGTCGGCCCGGTCGAGCACGTGGAAGCGGACCGAGCCGTTCGAGGTCGCCTCGGCGCCAATGCCCACCCAGGCCTCGAAGCGGGCGTACTTCTTGCCAAGGGCGAAGCACAGGGCGCTGGGGGCGTGAGCCCAGAAGCCGTACTCGTACTTCTTGTTGGCGATGCGCAGGCCGCCCTTGGTATGGCTGTTGTTCAGGATAAGCTGGCCCCAGCCCACTTTGACCGAGACGGGCTTGAGCGTGGGCAGGCGGGTCTCGGCGCCGTCCTTTGTGATGAGCCTCGGCTCGGCCCAGATGGCCTGGTCCCAGTCGTAGTTGTCGTCCCCCACATCGGCCACGAGCCAGAGCTGGTCGAGGGCCGACACATCGAGGGAAATCTGCTGCGCGGGCTGCCCGCCGCGGACGACGCCCGTGACGTAGGGCCTGAAGGCGGCCGCCTCCTTCGGCGCCTCGGCCTGGGCCTTGGCCAGGGCCTCGCGCGAGGCCAGCATCGTCTCGGGCCACGTGGCCTTCTTCACGTAGTACGCGGGGTCGGCGGCGAATGCTGCCGTCGCAAGGACACAGGCTAAGCAGGCATGAGCCATCAGAGTCTCCTCGCGGGGGGCAAGGGGCCTTCCCTACTTTATAGCGCGATTGGCCGCCGGGCGCAACGCAGAACGTGATGCGTGGTGCAGCGTTTTGCGCTTGACACACCGGGAGGCGGGTGGTAGAGTGGTGGTGGTGGCGGGACGGCGCGTCTGGAAGCCTGCTTCATGGAGGACCTGGCCGTGAAGCGTTATCTGTTGTTGTTGGTGGCGTGCGTGGCTGCGGGCCTTGCCAGTGGCCAGACGATGGAGATGCATCGGTACTACGGGGCTGGCCCATACGTCTCGCCGCCGTACTGGAAGGTGCCCGACCTCACGCAGGCGGCGGAAGCGGACGCCGCCACATCGCCGCTCGACATCACCAAGAAGGCGAAGACGGAGTCCGCCTACCCGGACCTCTCGCAGCCCAACCAGGACGCGCTCCGGGGCGAGGAGATCGGGCGACGCCAGAGCTTCTCCAAGCCGCGCACGCACGTGGACCACTCGGCCGGCATCTTCAGCCTGTCGGTCACCCGGTCGGAGCGCTCGGCGAGGCGCCTCGATTCCTCCCCCTCCGCCCCCTCGCAGTTGACCCGCTCTCCGTCGTACCGGACGTTTGAGTACTCGAAGAACCGTTCCGGCATGCACAGGTACATGAACTGGAGTTCATCGTACCGGCCCCGGTAGGCCCGCGGTTCCCCCCCTTGCTGCTAAGAAACTACCTCAGAACCCACGCGGGCTGCGACGCCGGCGATTCTGGCCGCAGGCAAGGAGTGAGGAGGAGGCGATGCAACGGAGAGCATCGGTGACGACGAACGACACAGCCTGCGGCCAGAAGTCGCGGCGTCCCTTCGGGTTGCTGCGGCAGCGGGGCGGCTGCTGCGTTGCGGCTCCTCAGCGATGCTCTCCGCTGCATCGCCTGCGTCGCCGCGCCTTGCATCCGCCCCGCTGACGCCGGCAACGCAGCCCGCGTGGGTTTTGAGA
>VGYV01000981.1 GCA_016872855.1 Planctomycetota bacterium | reverse complement strand
TGGAAACCGTGACGTTGAGTGCGTAGACGCCCTTGCGTTCGACCTTTGCCGCGAGGCGCACGCGCTGGGGCGGCCCGAGGCCGCTGCCACGTGGCCGCCCATCGTCGGGGATCGTGGCCTCCTGCAACACCTGGCGGTCGGGGCCGACGAGTATGGCGCGCAGCTCTGTCCACGAGCCGCGGAGGTGCAGATCGCGCTTCTCGATCTCCACGGCAAGTTCGCCCGGCTCAGCCAGGAAGTAGACGCCGCCGCACCCTCCGATGGCGGGCGAGAAGGTCGGGTCGCTGCTCATCCCAGGCATCTCCTTCGCCGCCGGTTGCTCCGCCCCCGCCCCAAGGCGCAGGGCCGCGCATAGCACAAACACGCCAGCCAAACCCAGCATCCGGCTCATGGCACTCACCCTCGCATCTCCCGGCCCCCCTGATGCCGCGAGTTGATCATGGGCCGCCGCTGCCGCGCTGTCAAGTGCCCCGCCAATTGACAGCGCGGCGGCCGAGCGGTAAGGTGCTGGCATGCCAGAATCGGGAGGCAAGGACAGGAGAGAGAGCATGCGGCGTCGTGTGTTCGTGCTTGCGGCGGTGTTGGCCTTCCCCGTGGGCCTGCTGGCGGCGGAGGCCGGCGGCCCGCCGGCGCTGGCCAAGGGCGACAGGGTCGTGTTCCTGGGCGACTCGATCACCCAGCAGGGCGGCGGGGCGCACGGCTACGTGACGCTGGTGAAGAACACCCTCGCCCAGGAGTGCAAGGACCTGGGCATCGAGGTCGTGAATGCGGGCATCAGCGGTCACAAGGTGCCCAACCTCCAGGCGCGGCTCAACGACCACGTGCTGGCGAAGAAGCCGACCATCGTGTTCATCTACATCGGCATCAACGACGTTTGGCACTGGCGCAAGAACCCCAAGGGCGAGATGGCCGGCGGCACGACCAAGGAGAAGTTCGAGGAGGGCCTCAAGGACCTCATCGCCCGCATCAAGGCCGCGGGCGGCCGCGTCATCCTGTGCACCCCGAGCGTCATCGGCGAGAAGCTGGACGGCGCCAATGAGCGCGACAAGATGCTGGACGAGTACTCGGACATCAGCCGCAAGGTGGCCGCCGACACGGGCGTGCAGCTCAACGACCTGCGGAAGGCGTTCGTCGCCTACGAGAAGGAGAACAACAAGGAGGGGAAGCCCAAGGGCGTGCTAACGACCGACGGCGTGCACCTGAACGCGGCGGGCAACAGGCTCGTCGCCGCGGAGATGCTCAAGGCGCTGGGCATCAACGTCGAGCCCGTGCCAACGAAGCAGGATGCGCCGAAGAGCACGCCGCGGAAGGCGTGAGCGGGTCACGCGAGACCGGAGGTGCAGCGTGCGCGGATTGCCCGTTGTCCTCGCTTTCGTGGCGCTGGGCTGCATGGGCGCGCCCGTCGAGATGCGGCCCTGCGTGGACCCTTCGCAGCTCGACGTGCCGTGGCCGAAGCACAGCCACGTGAAGCAGCCGTGGCGAGGGTTCCTGGAGACGAAGCCCGCGACGGAACTGCTCGACGGCATCGGCATGGGCTTCCACTTCCCCGGCGGGAGCATGGAGGCCCAGCTCGGGCTCCTCGCCCAGGCGGGCATCCGCTGCATCCGATGGGAGCAGCCGTTCGGCAACTACGACCCCGGTACGAAGGCGATTGCCAAGGGCTCGCAGGAGCGCTACCGCGAGATGCTCCAGTTGTGCAAGAAGCTGGGCATCGTGCCGATCATCCTCATGAACGCCCACCACGGCTATCCCTGCAAGATGAAGCACTTCGAGCGCCGCCTCGCCGCCGATGCCCCGAAAGGCTCAACCGAACTGCTCCTCGATTCGGTCGAGGGCTTCCGCGTCCTCTACTCAGGGACCAACGGCCTGACCGACTATTGGGCGGGCGAGGTGCTGTTCACAGAGATCGACGCGGCGCGAAGGGCCGTCAAGCTCTCAAAGCCGCTGCCGAAGGACCTGAAGAAGGGCGAGAAACTGAGCTGCATGGACTTCCACTACCTTCCCTTCCATCCCGTTGGGACGCCGGAGTTCGAGCACACGGCGGGCGGTTGGGTGGACTACGCCCGCGCCCTGTGCCAGGTGGCGAAGGAGGAGGGCATAGCCATCGAGCTCGAGCTCTGGAACGAGCTGAGCTTCGGCTCGCGCTTCGCGAGCGACTACGGGATCAACAACTACTGGCCGGGAAAAGCCAAGTTCACCAAGGACTTCCTCCATCCCGGCGGCCACGCCTGGGAGGTCTCGCGCCGCACCATCGAGATGGCGAAGAAGGAGTTCCCCGGCACCCGCTGCATCTGGGGCTGGTCGAACACCACGTTCTT
>VGYV01000980.1 GCA_016872855.1 Planctomycetota bacterium | reverse complement strand
TGAAGACGCATTCGCGGGGCGGCGTGTCGTGCTCGCCGAGGAAGGGGCGGCCCTGCATGTGCTCGGGCGGCTTGATGCCGGCGAGTGAGAGGACGGTGGGGCCGAAGTCAATGAAGGCGACGAGGCGGTCGGTGACGGTGCCCGGCTTGAGGACGCCTGGCCAGCGGATGAGGAGGGGGACGCGGAGGCCGCTGTCGTAGAGCCATCGCTTGCCGCGGGTGAGGCCGCGGCCGTGGTCGCCGTAGAAGAAGACCACGGTGTTCTCGGCCAGGCCGTCGTCCTCAAGCTGCTTCAGAATGCCTGCCACCTGGCCGTCCATCTTCGTCACCTGGTCGTAGTATCGTGCCCAGTTGCGGCGGACGACGGGAGTGTCGGGGTAGTAGGGCGGGAGGACGGCCTTGGCTGGGTCGTGCTGGAAGGGGCCGTCGTTGGGCCAGCACTGGCTTTCGTGGGTGGTCGTGAAGTTGAAGACGGCGAAGAAGGGCTGAGCCTTGTCGGGCCGGTTCCGCCAGTGGGCCTTGTTCGAGCACTCGTCCCACGCCGTGAGGGGCGGGGGGAAGTTGTAGTCGGTCTTCGAGTTGTTCGTGCAGTAGTATCCTGCGGCGCGGAGGTATTCGGGGAAGCAGCGGACGAAGGGCTGTGGGACGGCGTGGCAGCGCATGTGGTGTGCGCCGGTGGTGGTGGGGTACATGGCGGTGATGATGCCGGAGCGTGAGGGTGCGCAGACCGGCGCGTGGGTAAAGCAGTGGGTGTAGCGAGCGCCCTGGGCGGCCAGCTTGTCGAGGTTGGGCGTCACCGCATAGGCGTCGCCGTAGCACCCCAGATCGGGGCTTGTGTCCTCGCACGTCACCCACAAGATGTTGAGCGGCTTCTTCGCCTGGGCGCGGGCAAGGGCCGGGGCGAGGGCGGCGCCGGCGGCCGCAGCGGCGGCTGCCTGAAGGAATATGCGGCGGGACGCGGGCTTACGAGACACTGCTGCACTCCTACTTGGTGGGGCTGAGTTCAACGAGCGCCCACAGGTCAAGCTCGGGCACGCGGAGGGTGAGATGATCGCCATCGGCGGTCACCTGGAGCGGGCGCGGCGGGGCCTTGGGGGCGTGGAGGACGGCGGTGACGAAGGGGCCGGCCTTGAAGAGGTCGCGGCGGAGACGCAGGACGTAGTCCTTCTGGGGAACCATCGCGTCCTCGGCCGCGTCGTAGGCGCGGTTGAGGAGGTGGATGACCACGGGCGCGCTCGGCTTGCCGGGGATGGCTCGGGGGACGGCCCAGACCTCCTTCGTGCCCTCGATGGTGATGGGCGGCGGGAGGAGCTCGGCGAGGTGCTTCCTGTCGGGCCAGACGACGAGGCGGCCCGCGGCCTCCACGCGGTCGAGGACCGCTTGCTGCTCGGGGTCGAGCGCGGGCTTCTCAGGGACTACGATGGCCTTGAAGTCGGCTAGGCGGCGGGCGTCGAGGCGATAGGCGGGCAGCCAGTCGTCGCCGGCCACGACGACGGTGAAGGGGACGTTGCTCCGGGCGAGCTCGACGCAGATGGGTTCGATCTTGCCCTTGCCCTTCCGCGCCGCGGCGTTGCTGTAGAGGACGGCGACGGGGGCGACGGCCTCGTAGTCGTCGAGGAGGCGGGCGTTCTGGCGGACGAATTGGTAGGGCCAGGCGTACTCCTCGGTCGGGCCGTCGTACCAGTGGGTGCCCTTCTCCTTTGTGTAGCACCACTGGCGGTGCGGGGCCATGAAGTTGTGGCCGAAGGCATAGGAGAGGGCGATCCAGGTGCGGACGAGGCCGTGGAGCTTGTGCTCGGCCACGAGAGCCCAGTCCCAGCCGCTCGCGGTCGCGGCCACGGGGCGGCCGAGGCCGTCGGCGAACTTGTAGATGTAGACGGGGTGCGTGGGCGGCTTGCGCGTGCCGCTCTGCTGGTTCACCTCGCAGCAGAAGTAGCTCAGGTGGGGCGCGATGGCAATGGCCTGCGGGTTGCCCCCTTCGGAGTTGACGCTGAGGGTGATGGGCTGGCCGCGCAGCTCCTCGCCCCGCTTGCGATAGGCCGCGACAAAATCGGTGTTGGCCTTCACGTGGAAGGTGTGGAACTCGTCGGCCAGGGGCAGGCTGGCCCGCTCCTTCTTGTAGCGTTCGACCGTGACGCCTTTGGCGATGAGCCACTCGCGGTAGTCGAAGGCCCCGAGGTCCACGATGCCGAGGTCGGCGAGCTTCTGCTTCGGGACCTCCTTCGCCAGGTAGTCGCGGAATGCGGCCATGCAGTGGGGGCAGAAGCCGCCAGAGAGCCAGGTGACGGAGCCCGACGAACTCCGGTAGTCGTCAATGTGCAAGCCATCCGGC
>VGYV01000979.1 GCA_016872855.1 Planctomycetota bacterium | reverse complement strand
CTTCTGGCCGTCGGCGCGGAGGACGAGGCCAAGCTTGCCCGGCAGCACGGGGGGTTCGCCGAGGCTGTAGCGGACCGCCGTGTCGCCCCAGTGCTCGATCTCGTGCCAGGCGGTGGTGACGGTGCCGGCGGTGGCGAGCTGCCAGTCGCACGTGGCCGAGGCCCAGGCCTCCATCGTGTCCTCGCCGGCGAAGATGCGGTTGTGGACGCGATTGGGCGGGGGCTTCTGGGCGCGGGCGAGAGAGATGGGGCCGAAATGGGCGTCGGCGGCGGCGTGGAGGCCAACGCGGCCCTCCGTGGCGCCGGGCCGATAGGTGGCGAGGACAGGCGCGCCATCGAGAAACACGTCGAGGCGTCCGCCGCGCTGGGCCAGGCGGAGGCGGTGCTCGCGGTGGTTGCCGTTCTGGGGGAGGTCGGCCGAGGCGAGGACGCTGGCCTGGCCCTGGCGTAGTTCGCGGAGTTCGATGCGTCCGGGTGTGAGGGCGACGAGGGCGTGGTTGGCCGCGTCCTGCCAGCCTAGGGTGAGGCCCGCCTCGCCCTCGGCGGCGCGGAGGGTGGCCGCGAGGTCGAAGTCGCCGTAGGCGTCGTGGGTGACTAGGGCGCCGGAGCCAACGAGTTGGCCGCGGCCGGCCGTCCAGCCGCCGTGGGCATCCCAGCCGTCCAGCCCCTCGTCCTCGAAGCGTTCGACGCGGGCGTCGAGGCTGCGGACCAACACGTCGTCGAAGTAGGCGCCCGTGGGGTCGGCGGACCAGAGGCCGGGGAGGCCTTCGAGGAAGGTGTGGTCGGAGGCGCGGAGGAGCTCGTGGCCGTCAATGCTGGCGGCGACCTCGCCGTTGCAGGCTTCGAGGCGGAAGAGGAACCAGTCGTTGGTGCGGAGCTGGCCGGCGCGGGCCTCGAGGCGGTCGGTCGCGCCGTCGAGGCAGCGGAGGAGCTCGATGGCTCCGCGGCGCGGCTCGCAACGGAGGAGGTAGTAGTTCTGGTCGTCCTGGCGGAGGATGACGAGGCCGAAGGGTGCGCCGCCGAGGGAGCGGACGGCGGCCTCGATGCTGTAGTTGCGCCAGAAGGGATAGCCGGTCACGGCGAGGGCTGGCTGGGCGTCAGTGCCCTGGCCGAGGAAGGAGAAGGCATTGGCGCTGCGCGTGGCGTCGAAGCGCTCGCGCTTGTGCAGCTCGGTCACGGCCCACTTTCCCGTGGTGGGCTGCCACACGCCGGCCTCGCGGGCCGTGCGCATGAAGTCGTCGGAAAAGTAGATGTCGCGGAGCGCGCCCTCGCAGGCGGCCGCGGTGTCGAGCAGGCCCTCGGGCTCGTAGTCAGGGCGGCCGGCGAGGGCGAGCTGGTCGAGGCGCGCGGCGCCCGTGGCGGCCAGGCGCAGCTCGCGCGTCCCGCGGGCCAGGCGTGCGGTGCCCAGGGACACCCACTGCCATTCGCCGCCCGGAACGGCCGCATTGAGGCGTTGGGCGTCGTCGGTGGCGGAGAGGGCGGCCGGCCCATCGGTGGCCGAGCGGGCGCGAGCCCAGACGGCATAGGGGCCTGTGGCGGGCACGCGCACCTTGAGCGTCGCAAAGGCCCGTTCGCCGGTCATCTCGAGGCACAGGCGGCGGGAGGCCCCGTTGTCGGCCCGCAGGCGGGCCGTGCCGCGCAGGCGCGAGGCGAGCTCGCACTCCACGGCGACCAGCGGCGCACTGCCCCCTAGCGCTGCCTCGAGCGTCAGCGCGAGGGCCATGACGAAAGCTGCGCGTCGAGCCATAGCCGCCTGCGGTCCGTTTCAGGTCGGGACGTTGTACCGCCTCTACCATACCATGTAGCGGGCGACCATTCAAGCATTCAAGTGACGAAGCCCCTTGCGGGATGGGTGAAAAGGTGGTATAAAAAGGGGGGAGCACGAAGGCGGCTGATGGGCAGAACTACGGTAAGGTTGAAGGTCGTGAACTCGCACGACCGGAGGCTGGCGGCTCAGGGTGCGATCCCCGTCTGTACCGTGCGGCGCATTGAGGTCGAGGCCATAGTGGACACCGGGGCGACCTACGTGTGCCTCCCGCGCGCGGATATCAGGAAGCTCGGCCTGACGTTTCTGCGCGAGGTCCCGATCCGGACGGCGAATGGGCCAGCGAGGCGTCGGCTCTTTGAGGGCGCGCGGGTCGAACTCAAGGGCAGAGCGTTCCCCATGGCCGTCATGGAGAACCGCGAAGGCACGCGGCCGCTAGTCCCAACTCAAGCGTGATTTTTTCAGAACCCTGAGCAGAATGGCTCGAAATGCCCGATCCCTGTGGGTAGAATGTGTTTGACAGAAGACACGTCCTCCCGCAGGAAAGGGCATTTCGAGTGAACAGCA
>VGYV01000978.1 GCA_016872855.1 Planctomycetota bacterium | reverse complement strand
GGAGCCCTCGCGCTTCTTCAATCGTCCTCGTCCTCGTCCGTCGTCCTCGTTCTCGACTCTTCGCTGAAACAGCCAGGAGGATCGAGGACGAAGGACGAGGACGAGGGACGAGGACGATACCCGAACCGATGCACTCGCCAAGACGAGGAGTCATGCTCCGTGCCGCCACTCAGGTTGACTTCCTTGCCCGCCTCGCCTATACTCCACGCGCCACCTCACGCGCCTTCCGCGTGCCCGGCTGGGCAAGGGGACGCCCGTGCGCGACTTCTTCATCAGCTACAACAAGGCCGACAAGCCCTGGGCCGAGTGGATTGACCGCGAGCTCCGCGCCGCCGGCTGCACCACGGTGATCCAGGCCAACGACTTCGGGCCAGGCTGCAACTTCATCCTGGAGATGCAGAAGGCCACTGAGGAGGCCGAGCGCACCATCGCGGTGCTTTCCCCCGCCTACCTGGGCGCGCTCTACACCCAGCCCGAATGGGCCGCTGCCTTTGCCAAGGACCCGACAGGCGAGAAGCGCCTCTTCGTGCCCATCCGCGTCGCGCCCTGCCAGTTGAAGGGGATGCTGGCGAATGTCGTCTACATGGACCTCGTGGGGCTCGACGAGGCCGCCGCCCGCGAGGCGCTGCTCGACTGTCTCCTGCCCAGCCGCCAGCCAGGGAAGGTGAAGGGCGCGTTCCCCGGCGCCGCCGGGACCAAGGCCCCGCGCTTCCCCGGCGCGCTGCCGCCCATCTGGAACGTGCCGCATCGCCGAAACCCGAACTTCACGGGCCGCGAGGAGGAACTTGCCGAGCTGTCCAAGACGCTGGCGAAGGGTGGGACCGCCGCGCTGACGCAGGCCATCACGGGACTCGGCGGGGTGGGGAAGACCCAGCTCGCCATCGAATACGTCTATCGCCACGTCAGCGACTACGGGCTCATCTGGTGGGTGGGCGCGGAGGTGCCGGCGAAGCGGGCGGCGGACTTCGCTGCCCTGGCCGCGCCCCTGGACCTGCGCGAGAAGGATAGCGCCAATCAGCCCGAGATCGTCGGCGCCGTCCGCCGCGAGCTGGGTCGCCGCACCCGCTGGCTCCTCGTCTTCGACGACGCCGGCGCGCCGGAGGACCTGGCGGACTATCTTCCCCAGGGCACGGCGGGCCACGTCGTCGTGACCTCCCGCAATCCCGCGTGGGCAAGCCTGGGCAAGCCCCTGCCGGTCAAGACCCTGCCCCGGCCTGAATCCGTCCAGTTCCTCCTCAAGCGGAGCGGCGACGAAGATGGGCAGGCGGCCGATGCGCTGGCCGAGGCCCTCGGCGACCTGCCTCTTGCCCTGGAGCACGCCGCCGCATATGTCGAGCAGAAGGGCTGCACCCTCGCTCACTACCTTGACCTCTACGAGAAGCAGGGCAAAGAACTCCGCCGCCGGGCCAACGCCCCGGCAGGCTACACGGCCACCGTGGCCACGACGTGGGAGATTTCGCTCGGCGAGGCCGAGAAGGCGAGCCCTGCCGCGGCCGAGCTGTTGAACCTGTGCGCCTTTCTCGCGCCCGACGGCATTCCGCTGGACATCCTGCGCGAGCAGGCCGCGAAGCTCCCGAAGCGGCTGGCCCAGGCGCTGCGGGAGCCGCTGAAGCTCGACGAGGCGCTCGCGGCCCTGCGCCGATACTCCCTCGTCGAGGTGGCCGGCGATGCCCTCTCCATCCATCGCCTCGTCCAAACCGTCGCGCGGGACAGGTTGGGGACGAAGGAATGGCGCGCCTTCGCCGCCGCCGCGATCGAGGCAATCAACAGCGCGTTCCCGTTGGATTCGGACGACGTGCGGAACTGGCCCCAGTGCTCTCGCCTCCTCGCTCACGCGCTGGCCTCGGCGAGCCATGCCGAGGCGGAGAACCTGGCGCCGGCAAGCACTGGACGCCTCCTCAACCAGGCAGGCATGTACCTCCTGGGCAGGGCGGCGTTCCCGGAGGCCAAGGCCGCCTTCGGGCGCGCGCTGCCCATCTTCGAGGCCGCGCTAGGCAAGGACCACCCCAATGTCGCCACGCTTGTCAACAACCTCGGTCGCGTCCTTCAGGACATGGGCGACCTTGCGGGTGCGAAGAGGCACTTCGAGCGCGCGCTGGCGATTGACGAGGCCGCGTTCGGGCCGAACCATCCAAGCGTCGCCACCGACATCAACAACCTCGGCAGCGTCCATCGGGACATGGGCGACCTGGAGGGGGCGAAGAGGCACTTCGAGCGGGCGCTGCCCATCCTCGAAGCCGCGCTAAATAACTCGCCACGATTTCGACTCGATATTCGCAAATCGTGAGCTGGCAATGTGTTGTGGAGCCGTGTAGAATTAGCCCCCACTGGGTGTATGTTGGTTTCCGA
>VGYV01000977.1 GCA_016872855.1 Planctomycetota bacterium | reverse complement strand
TAAGGTACGCAGTGACGACGAAGGCATCGTTCTCTGCATATCTTACCACGACGCAGAGCCATTTTCCACCCACGCGGGTGCGGCTATAGAACCTGTGCCCCCTGCGGTGCCAGGCACAGCACGCAGCACGCAGGCGGCAGGGCGGCGCGCCGCTCGCGGGCGGTCCTTGCCGCGGCCCAACGGCAGACCCAGCAGCGCCCCGACAGCCGCCCGCCGGTCCGCCAGAGGCGGAAGTCGGCCGCCGGCTTCTCGGTCCCGCAGCCGCTGCAAACCATTGTAGCTGAATGAGTTGTGGCATGGCGCATGGCACGGCCTCCTCAACGTGGCGACAAGCGTCTCGCTTGTCGAGGACCACCGCAAGCGGGACGCTTGCGGCTACGAATGGGGCCTTCTCTTCATTCCCCTGTCGTCTCCATCACGAGAGGCCGCGGGGTCAGATCTACAGGGCGTGTTGCCCCAATCGGGAACCCAGTTCGGAGTGCGGCCTCTAGGCCGTATCTTGTCCGCTTGTGCGGCGAACTACGGGCTAAAGCCCGCGCTCCGAACCGTTCGTGCTCGCACACCCGGTTTGGGCAACACGCCCTACATTCTACACTTTGGCTCACGCCGGCCGCGCTTGCCCGCTCGCGATTCGACCGAGCGAATGGAGGGTTTGCCACGTTGCCCTTGAATGCTCGGAGGGCATGGCCTATACTCCAGACATCAGAGGGAGCCTGATGGAGGCGATGCGATGCTGACGAGAGAACGAGCGGAAGAGGTTCTGCGGACGCTCGCCGCTGTGCCACCGGATGAGGTGGCAGGGGCGGAGGGCTTGGCGCCATTCCTCAAGGCGCGCTATGCCGCCGAGGGTGCGCTCGTTGAGGACGACGCAGGGTGCGAGGAGAACCTGCTCGGGGTGACGCGGGCGGCTTCGTCACGCTTCAGACTCCCTGTGGCCTATCTGGCTGCCTGGTGCTTGTTGGGGATCGTGCGGCCCGAGACGGCTCTATCGCAACAGGGCACTGCCACGACGGATGACGACACGAAACCGGTTCACCTGTTCTCCTACTTCACCCAGGATGGGGAGGATGGGCTGCACCTGGCGTACAGCCACGACGGCGTGGTCTGGAAGGAGTTGAACGATGGCAAGCCGTTCCTGGCCCCAACCTGGGAAGGCAAGACCGACCAGCATCGCCAATCCAAGATGATACGCGACCCATGCATCATGCAGGGCCCGGAGGGTGTGTTTCACCTGGTATGGACC
This sequence comes from Planctomycetota bacterium, assembly GCA_016872855.1. Taxonomy (GTDB): domain Bacteria; phylum Planctomycetota; class PUPC01; order DSUN01; family DSUN01; genus DSUN01. The sequence goes on along the minus strand of VGYV01000977.1, from coordinate 1,110 downwards.
AGCAGTTGGTGGGACCGCGAGTTCGGCTACGCCTCGTCGCGGGACCTGATCCAGTGGTCCGAGCCGCGGCGCATTCCGGTCATGGAGAACGAACCCGCCGCGAAGAACTGCTGGACGCCTGCGCTGGCGTACGATCGCGAAGCGGGGCACTTCCTCGTGTTCTGGGCTTCGACCGTGCCCGGCCGGCATTCCCCCGTCCCGACCTCCAATCGCGAACACGGGCTGAACCACCGAATCTACTTCAGGACGACCCGCGATTTCGTCACCTTCGGCGAAACACGGCTCTTCTTCAATCCCGACTTCAGTGTGATCAACGCCCACATTCTGCGGGAGAAGAGGGGCGACAAGTTCTACATGTTCGTCAAGAACGAGAACTCCAAGCCGCCGGAGAAGAACATCCGGGTTACCTGTTCCGACAGGATCGGCGGCCCCTATGATGCCAAGGTGTCGCCTCCGATCACCGGCGAGTACTGGGCGGAAGGGCCAACCGCCCTGGAGATTGGCCGCCACGTCTACGTCTACTTCGAAAAGTACATCAAACGGCGTATGGGCGCGGTACGGTCAGAGAACATGGTCAACTGGGAGGACGTATCGGACCAGGTCTCCTTCCCCAGGGGGACGCGCATGGGGACCGCTTTCACCGTGTCACGAGCGGTCTTCGAGAAGCTCCACCGGCTGGGAAGGAACCCCGACTAATATGGGTGGGTGACAGGCGATCGGGAAGCTGGCGACGATGCAGGCCGTGCCGTTTCAGACGCTGATCCGCCAATGGCTCGGCGAGCTGCTGGCCCCCGAGCTGAAGACGTAGGCGCCCGGGGGGCCGCAGTGGGGCCAGAGAGGCAGGGAAGATGACGGTAAAATGATTCCGGGTAAAATGATAGGAGGAAGAGGGGAGAGAACCTTGGCAAGGTGAGACCGATCTTCTGCCATCGTCTTACCCGGAATTATCTTACCATTGTGGGCTCAGGGGGTCAGATCGTAGATTGTTTCTGTTGCGGAAAGCCAAGACTGCCTGAAGGCAGGACTCCAAACAAGGAACGAACGCGTTCGGAGTCCTGGCTTCAGCCAGTCTTTGGCTTCCGAGCACGGCCCGAGTTCGGCGAATTCGGC
>VGYV01000976.1 GCA_016872855.1 Planctomycetota bacterium | reverse complement strand
GGCCCAGGTGTCCTTGCCGCGTGTGATCTCGACGGTGGTGACGTCGTCCTCCTCGAACCGTGCCACCTTGCGGTCGCGCACGTCGTCCAGCTTGGGCTCCATGTCGGTGAGGAAGTCCTTCTTGATGGTGAAGATGGAGGGTTCCTCGCCGCGCTTGGCGTAGAAATGGTCTTTCTCGGTGGCCTCTTTGCCGATGAGGAGCGTCATCGTCGTCCCGTCGTCGGCCTTGACTTCGCAGGTGAGCCGAGGCTTGTCGAGGCCGTATTCGGCGAGCTTGGCGGGGTCCTCGCTGGCGAACTTCTCAGCATCGAGGTCCCTCGCCTTGGAGAGCAAGCTCGAGACCTTCGAGGCATCGGCGAGGTCGGCGACGGGGCTTCTGAGGCTCCAGGTCTTCTCGGCCCTCTCCAGTTCGAGGGTGCGGCTTGCGCTGACGAGGCGGAGAGTCTTGGCCTTCTGGGGGTCGCGGGCGCGGTCGAAGACCCGCTTGTCGCGGAAGGCGGCGACCCACTTGGCCGTGTCCTCAGGCTTCTCCAGTTTCTCGACACCTTTGTCGAGCCTTTCGACGAGTTCGTTGGCAACGACCAGGGCGCGGGCCTCATCCTTGCACCGGAGGTAGGCCATTTTCCCGGACGTGCCCTTGCGTGGGGCCTCGGAGCCAATGGTGAAGGAATGGGCGTCGTCGCCGAGCCAGAAGGTGGCGGCGATGCGGGGCTCCTTGAGGCCGTACTTCGCCAGGTCGGCCTCGGCGGCCTCGACGGGTTCGGCCTCCAGCTTCGCGGTGTTCAGGGCATCGAGGAGGGAGAGGACGGCTGAGCGGTCGGCGCGGGCGTCCACGGGCTTCTTCACGCGCCATTCGAGGGCGGTGGCCTTCTCGAGGACGACGGTTTCCTTGCCGCGCGTGATCTCGACCTTGGTCGCCAGGTCGCGTATCGTGCGGTTCATCGGGTCCTTGATGGAGAAGACGAGGCCGCGCGCCTTGAGGGCCTCGTCGGGGGGCGGCCCGCCGCTCTCGATGAGGACGAAGATGCCCAGGGCAACCACGGCGACGAAGCCGATGCCGAGGAGAATGAGCATGTTGCGAAGGCCCATTGAACGCATACCTCCGATGCAAGCGGGTGGCTGACTGCTTGTGTCCTGTCGAGTCGTCCCTCGTCCTCGTCCTCGTCCCTCGTCCTCGCTCTTCGATTGGTTGCAGCGGAGAAGAGGCGAGGACGAGGGACGAGGACGAGGACGAGGACGATTGGGTATGTCGAGACCTACCTCCTCCGAATCCACCAGACGATGAGGCCGATGACAAGGACGTGGAAAGGCGGCGCGAAGACCGTGGCCCACCAGGCGAAGAGGCGCTTGTGGCTGGGCAACTCGAGCCGGTTGTCCTCCGCGAGGGGCTTGGGCGGGATGCCGGCCTTGTATTCCTTGCCGGCGGCCCACGAGACGGCGTTGCGGAAGAGCGTGGCGTTGCCGAGCGATGCCCGCTGGTTGGTGATGAAGTCGGAGTCGCCGAAGACGACGGTCTTGCCCTGGGGCGGCCGCGGCCCCATCGGCTGCATCGGTGGCTGCTGGCCCTTCGAGAGGCCGCGGGCGATGGCGAGGGTGAACGGCCCTGGCTTGTCCTGGTCGCGGTCAATCCGCAGGCGACCCAGGGTCGCGGGGTCGAGGTCCGCCTTCGCAAATGCCTGGGGCGAGGTCTTCACCAGCTCGGCAGTGAAGGGGTCGCCCTGTGGCGGCCCGTAGGGGTTGGGCCGCGGGGGCACAGTGGAGGCGAGGGGGCAGGCGAGGTAGAAGGTGGTGCCCAGGGTCTTCAGGTCGCGCACGATGGCGTGCTGCGGCGGGGCGCCGCCCCAGGCCATCTGCGGGGCACCGTAGTCGGCCGCCTCGATGTTCACGGTGGGGCCGCGGCCCACAAAGGGACCCATCTCGATGCGCCCGATGTCCACAATGGCGTCCATCGTGCGGGCCTCGATGCCGTTGTCCAGGAGCAGGCCCTCGAGGCCGCTCGGCTGGGCCTCGCCCAGCACGGGGTCGAGCATCACGATCAGCCCGGCGTCGGGACGGTCCGGCGGACGCTCCGTGAGGTACTTGCGGATGGCGTCCACCTCTTCGGAGTGGAACGGCGTCTTCGGCCCTGCGATGACCAACACGTCGCAATCGTCGGGGATTTCGGGCAGCGTGCAGGTCCTCACCTCCGCGTTGTCGCCGCGCACGCGCTCGACGATGGCCGAGAGGCCGCTCGGCTCGTAGTCCTCCGTGCCCTTCTCGCCGTGGCCTTTGGTGAAGTAGACCTTGGTGGCCTTCTCCTCGAGGAGCACCTGGAGTGCGCCGGTGAACGCCTCCTCGGCCTTGAACTGCGAGGGCTG
>VGYV01000975.1 GCA_016872855.1 Planctomycetota bacterium | reverse complement strand
CCTCTCAATCAAGGACAAGGCGCTCGTCCGCAAGTTCGACCGCAACACCCTCCAACCCGTCCGTGACTATCGCGTGGCCGACGCTGGGGCGTTGTGTTCCGCGGGCCACGACCGCCTGCTGGTTGCCGCGAAGCTCGGCATCGTCGAGTTGAATCTTGAGACAGGCGACATCAACACCCTCATGCGAGGCGACTTCGCGGCGGCGCAGGCGCTCGCGCGGCATCCCGACGGGACGCTCTATGTGGCCTTCGGAGCGCCGCTCCATCAGGTGCGGAGCTACTGGCGCGACTTCTTGGGGCGCGCGCGCGTCACCGAGCTCGGCCGCAGCGGCGGCCGCACGCGGAACGGCTGGTATGAGCCGTCGGAGGGCTTCGTCAACCCCAGCGGCCTCGCCCTCGATTCGGGCGGGCGGCTGTGGGTGGTCGAGAACTCGCATCGGCCAAAGCGCGTGAGCGTATGGAATGGGCGGCGCTGGGCGCGCGACTTCATCGGCGACACCGGCTACGGCGGCGGCGGGGTCATCAACCCCCTCGACCCCACGATGGCCTTCTACCGCGACATGCAGTTCAAGATCAGCCTGGCGACAGGCGAGTGGTCGCTCCGCCAGGTCGGCCTCGTCCTGCCAGAGGGGGCGGCACGCGTCGGCATCGCCGTGGGCGAGGGGGACCACGCGACCGGCGGGAACGTGGACGCTGAGTATATGATGGCCTTCAGGGGGCGGGCCTACATCCACAAGTGCCGCGGCGCGCGCCAGGTGTTCCGCGAGCGGCGCGACCGCCGCTGGGCGCTCTGCGTCCACATTGACCCCCAGAAGAAGGCCGCCTGGCTCGACCGCAACGACGACTGCGCGGTGCAGGACGACGAGGTCGTGCGCGGGGGCCAGGAGGCCGACTGGGGCGGGACGGACTACTGGGGACTGCGCCCGTCGCAGAACCTCGACCTCTTCTTCAGCCGCGGCGTCGGGAAGCCCGGCCTGCGCCTCCGCTGCACGGGGCTGACGCCCGGCGGCACGCCCCTCTACGACTTCGCCCGCTTCGCGCCGATGGCGGGAGAGTGCCAGAACGGCATCGGCCTGCGCGACGGCTCCTACAACAGCGGCTGCGCGGGCGAGCGGGGCGACTACTTCGACGAGATGCGCCGCATCTGGCCCGCCGGCACAGCGAAGCGCACCTTCTGGTTCCGAGGCGAGCACACGGGCCGCTGGACCTATCGCCTGCCCGAGCCAGGCGTCGTCCTCTACCCCTTCCAGGCCCACGGCGTGGCCGACCTGGCGGCGGGGGGCGAAGTCGTCTGCTGGGTCTCCGACTTCGGCCAGCGCTACCTCTTCACCGACGACATGCTCTACGTTGACCAGCTCTTCGCCGACGCGCGGTCGAGCTTCGAGAGTTGGCCCGACAGGCCGCAGCGGGGCTTCCTCGCCAACAGAATGGCCCCCGGCCAGGAATCCTTCCACGGCTGCTTCACCCGACTTGCGGATGGCCGCTACATTCTCACGAGCGGCTTTACAGACTGCCGCGTCTTCGAGATCAAGGGGCTGGCCTCCATCCAGCGCATCGGGGGCGAGACCGAGATTCGCCCCCAACACCTCCCCCGCATGGCCGAGCTCCGCAAGTTCCGCCTCGCCGCAGGTTCGGGGCGTCATTCTCACATTCTACAGAATGATGGAATATCGCCGGCCGCCCCAAGGCCCGCGGCGATCACGATCGGGCGAGCCGCCAAGCCCATCACGCCCGACGGCAGACTCGACGAGTGGAGCCGCGAGGGGGGAGTGGAGATCAAGGTGGACGCCGAGCGAGGGGCGCAGGTGCTGGCCGCGTACGACGATGCCAACCTGTATGTCGCGTGGGAGGTGCGCGACCCCAGCCCGATGCTCAACAAGCCGCCTCGCTGGGAACTGGCCTTCAAGGGGGGCGACGCGGTGGACCTCTTCTGGCGCGCGCCGGCCGTGGGCGGGGCGTCTCTGCCCCGCGACGACGCGGCGCCCCGCGCGGGCGACCTCCGCCTCCTGATAGCCGAGCTCGATGGCAAGCCGCGAGCCGTCCTCTACCGCCCGGTGGCGAGCGCGGGCGCGGCGAAGCGGCCATTCACCTTCGACGCCTTCGAGGGCGCAGGCCGCCCGAACGCCGTGACGATGGATGAGGTGCGGCTGGCCGATGAGGTGAAGGCGGGGATAGGGAAGGGGAGTGCGGGCTACACCGTCGAGGCCGCGATCCCCTGGGCGCTGCTGTTGGCGGACGCGGGGCACGGAGGCCCCGCCTACAATGCCCCGAAGCCCGGAGCCGAGGGGCGGATTGACTTCGGAGTGCTCTTCAGCGACCCCAAGGGGACGGCCACTGCCCTCCGCGCCTGCTGGAGCAACCGCGACACGA
>VGYV01000974.1 GCA_016872855.1 Planctomycetota bacterium | reverse complement strand
TGCTCCCCTGGCCCGGGTCGCCTGCCAGAACGAGCGTCACGGCCCGCTCCCCCATCCCGAGCTTCAGCGTGGCCACGCCGGCCTCCGCGGCGAGCGTCGCCTCCGCCTCCTGGCCGCCCGTGCAGACGACGCGGATGAAGCGCGACGCGGGGTCCTTCGCGCCATCGCGCGGCAAGAGCACCCGGCACGTGGCCTTCGCCTCGTCGCTGCCGATTAGTTGCCATGGCGGCTCCGCAGCAGGCGAACGATCGTCAACAACGAAGGTGGCCGGCTTGAGGAAGACCACTTGCCGGTCCCCCGAGGGGCCTGTGCCGCGGGCGTAGACGAAGTGCGGGTTCTCCTCGTAGGCGACGAGCTTCTCGACGCCCAGTTGCTCTGCGGGCGGCAGATCGTCGCGGAACTCCGCGAAGCGCGCGGCCAGCGCCGCCAGGTCCGCCGCGCGCATCGCCCCGCTGGCGGCTGGTGTGGCCTCCGCCCCAGCCACAGCGGGCAACGGAGCGACGCCTGCCACCAGACCGGCGAGAACCCCGGCCAGCCCCACGGCGGCGCAAGCTGTCCGACGAACCTCGTGTCCGGACATCGTCCAGTCTCCTCTTCAGGTCGCGGGGAGCCCACTCCCCAACATTGTGCCACCCAGCTCCCTCGCTGCAAGTGGCAGGGCCTGCATGCTCACACGCGCTACGACGGCAAACGCGAGACCCGGGTCGCGAAACTGAGACCCTCACGCCCTCCGACGCCGGAGTCAGGTATGGTGTCGCCGTGCCTGCACGCGGAATCCCTGGTCCGCCCGCTGGACGCCGGCGGGCCCCAGGGGGTGACGGGTCTACTTCACGCTCCAGGTCACGTTGGAGCGCAAGGCGTAGAGGCGGACGTGCTCGCGGAGGTCGCGGGTCCGCCCGGGCTTGTACGTGAAGAACACCTGTTCCGGGTACGACTCGGCCACCGCGTGCTCCAGGCGGTCCTGGCCCGATCCCTGCCAGGCGAAGAGCAGGACGAACTGCTTCGAGAAGTCCACCTGCTGTTTCAGCTTGGCCAGTTCGCCCTCGTCGAAGTGCTCAGCCGCCTCCTTCTCGCTGCGCAGGACGTGCGGTTTCCGGACGTTTCCGAAGGCGGTGGGCTTCGGAACAACGTTCTGAAGCTCCGTAATCGGGGGCACGGCGGCCGCCGGGGGAGAGGCAACCGCCGCTCCGGGCGCCTGGCCCGGCTGAGCGGAAGGCGCGTCACCGGGCGGCTCGGGCTGGCGAAGGGCCGCGTCGGCGACCGTGCCCCTCCAACTCTCGTCAATCGGAACGGGCTGGGGCTTGGGGCGCTTGGTGGCCTTCTCCTGCCCCACCGCCACCGCGGCCCACGCCCCGCCAATCACCGCCGCCAGAAATGCTCGCCTAAGCCTCATCCCGATGACCTCCTTTCCGTCGACTTCGGCATAAGCAACGCAAAGGGCCGTGATGCCGAGCGAAGTCGAGGCATCTCTCCTGAGCCGCCAGGCAAGAGAGAGCCCTCGACTTCGCTTCGCTTCGCTCGGAATGACCCCATCCTGCGCTTTGCATCACCCATCCAGAAGTCAATGATGGTTTGCCATGAACTGGACACTGCCCCCCCGGCCATCACCGTTGGTCATAGCCCTCAGCCTCGGGTTCGTGGCGCGCGGGTTGGGCAGGCGGGTGCGCGCGACGCGGCTGGGCAGCTTGCGATAGTCCTCGGCGTCGGCGGCCCCTTGCCGCCGCAGCGCCGCCTCGGAGCGCACCGCGTCCGGCGTCGTGCCCGCCAACACGCGAAACGCCCGCAGCATGGCCCCGTAGCTCCCGAACCCGCTCTCCTCCGCGATGGCCCGCAGCGGCAGCAGCCCCTCCTCCAGGCACAGCTTCGCGTGCGCCACCCGCGCCAGGGCGATCTCCTGGGCAACCGTCCGCCCCCGCGCGGCGCGGAAACGCTTCTCGAGCGTCCGCAGGCTCACCCCCATCGCCGCCGCAACGTCCAGCGGCGCCATTCGGTCGCACCTGCGGCCCGCCTCGGCCAACGCCTGCGGCGTGTGCCGCTCGGTCCGGCGGCTGTCTATATAGACCAGCGCCTTGGCCACCAACGGATCGCCCAGGCTCGCGCGGTCGGTCGAGAGGCGCGGCACGAGCGCGGGCGGGATGAGGATGTTGCTCTTGTAGGGCCGCGGCTCGCCCCGCATCAGGCGGTCGAGCAACTGCGCCGCCCGCCAGCCCAGCTCCTCGTAGTCGTAGTGAATGGCGCTCAGCGCCGGCGGCAGCTCGCACAGCACCGGATCATCGTCCCCCGCCACAATCGCCACGTCCTCCGGCACCCGCAGCCCCTGCCGCAGCGCCGCCTCGGCCGCCGCCCGCGCCAGCCCCACCCGCGCCACCAACA
>VGYV01000973.1 GCA_016872855.1 Planctomycetota bacterium | reverse complement strand
GTGCGGCAGTCGCTCGACGGGCCGATGAAGGCCGAGTATGCCCGGCTCCTCCGCGACGCCGAGAAGTGTATCGGCGAGCCCCTCATTGCGGAGCCAGACTTCCTCCGCAAGACTGGCACGGACCGCGGCAACGAGTACGCCGGCATCTTCCGAGCCACAAGGCCGCCGATGGACAAGATGGAAACCACGGCCCTCGCCTACCTCCTCAGCGGCGAACGCAAGTTCGGCGACGAGGCCAAGCGCCGCCTCCTCCACTTCTTCGCCTGGGACCCCAACGGCTCGACCAGTCTCACCCATAACGACGAGCCGGCCATGTGGGTGATGCAGCGCGGGACCCGCGCCTACGATTGGACGCACGATCTCTTCACCCCCGAGGAACGGGCGAAGGTCGAGCCCATGATGAAGGCCCGCTGCGAGCAGTTCGTCAAGCGCCTCACGGGCATGCCCTTCGAGAGCCGGCCCTACTCCAGCCATCCCGCCCGCGACGTAGGCTTCCTCGGCGAGGCGGCCCTCTGCTTCATCCACGAGTGGCCCGAGGCCCGCAGTTGGCTCGAATACGTCCTGAGAATCTACTGGTCGGTCTTCCCCGCCTGGGCGGGCGACGATGGCGGCTGGCAGGAGGGGCCGGGCTACTGGAGCGCCTACATGAGCTTCGCCCTCCACTTCGCCACCGCGCTCGCCAAGGCAACGGGCGAGAACATCACCCGCAAGCCCTTCTTCCACAACACCCCGTACTATAAGCTCTACACCAACCCGCCGGCGGCCAGGATGTCGCCCTTCGGCGACGGCCAGCACGGCCCCGCCGGCGCCGGCCCGCTCATGTATGCCTTCTCGACGTTGCTCCGCGACCCCTACATCCGCTGGTACGCCGAAGCCCAGCAGTCCGGGCCGGGCAGCGGCGCGATGGGCTTCGCCCTTTTCGACCCCAGTCTCCAGGCCAAGCCGCCGAGCGACCTCCCAGAGGCACGCTGCTTCCCCGGCGCCGGCCTCGTCGCCATGCACACCAACCTGGCCGACCCGAAGAACGACGCCTGGCTCGCCATGCGCTCAAGCCCCTTCGGCTCGATCAGCCACGGCCACGCCGACCAGAATGCCTTCTGCATCGAGGCGTTCGGCGAGGCCCTCGCCATCCCCAGCGGCTACTACCCCTGGTACGGCTCGCCCCACCACGAGGGCTGGACCCGCGAGACCAAGGCCAAGAACTGCATTACCATTGACGGCGGCATCGGCCAGACCAAGCGCTCGTGGGATGCGAGCGGCAGGATCGCCCGCTTCGTGACGAACGACCGCTACGACTACGCCCTCGGCGACGCCACGCCGGCCTACGGCGGCCGGCTCACCAAGGCCCTCCGCCACGTCATCCACGTCCGGCCTGGTGTCTTTGTGGTTGTGGACGAGCTTGAGGCCCCCAAGCCCGTCACCTTGGAATGGTGGCTCCACGCCCTCGACGAGATGAAGGTAGACGAAGCGAAGCGCGAGGTCCTCATCCGCCGCGGCGACGCCCGCCTCCTGGTCAGCTTCCTTCAGCCCCAGGAGCTCGCCTTCACTCAAACCGACCAGTTCGCCCCGCCCCCCGAGGACAAGCGGCCCAACCAGTGGCACCTCACGGCCTCGACCAAGGCGAAGGCGACCACGACAACCTTCTTCACCGTCCTCCGTGCCCATCGTGCAAGCGAGGAGGGGAAGCTGCCCCCCGTGAACTGGGTCGAGAAGGACGGCGCCGGAGGCGTCGCCGTGAGCGTCGGCGGCGTGGAGCGCTGCGTGACCCTCGCCCCCGACGGCATCCGCGTGGACGACGCCCCGGCGGCCCAGGCCGCGAAGTAGCCTCTGTGGCGGGAAGCCGAGACTGCCTGAAGGCAGGACTCCAAACCAGCAGAAGACGCGTTCGGAGTCCTGCCTTCAGGCAGTCTTCGCATCAGAAGGGCGAAGGCTCACTCGTTCGGCCCGTGGGGCGCGATGCGGCAGACCTCGTCCACCGAGGTGATGCCGCGGGCCGCCTTCTCCATTCCGTTGAGGAGCATGGGCCGCATGCCCGCGGTGAGCGCGGCCTTGCGGATCACAGCCGGCTCAGCCCCCGCCGCGATCGCCCCGCGCACGGGGTCGCCCGGGACGAGGATCTCGTGGATGGCCGTGCGCCCGAGATAGCCCATTCCATAGCAGGCATCACAGCCCTTGGGGCCGAAGAACGTGGTTCCGGGGCGGCTGCGGATGAACTCGGCCGCGGCCGTGGGCACGGAGTGAAGGGGAGGCGCTGCCGGTTCCTTGCACTTGGGGCAAAGGACGCGCACGAGGCGCTGAGCGACCACGCCCGCGACGGCGCTGTTGACGCGGTACGGCTCGAGGCCCACGTCAAGCAGGCGCCGTAGGGCGTCGGCTGCGGC
>VGYV01000972.1 GCA_016872855.1 Planctomycetota bacterium | reverse complement strand
GTGGCCGCTATCCAGCTCCGCGAGCGTGGCGTCGGGTTCCCTGGCCACGAGCGCGTCCCGACGCGGCAGGGGCGGGCAGAGGGCGAACGCCACACGGGCCAGTGCGGGATGGTCGGGCACCAGGGCCGTCGGGGAGCAGGCCCCGCGGGCGCCGCCGGCCGCGCCTGGCCGCACGGGCAGGACCGGGCCGAGGCTGGAGTCGAGGAGGAAGCGGTCGGCCCCCTCGACGAGCAGGCCGCAGCCCTTCTCGATGGCAGCGGCCACGCCCTTCAGCGTGTCGTCCGTATAGTCCGCGAACACCGAGGCGGCGTCCACCACGATGGCATCGAAGCCTTCGAGGCCGAGAAGGCGACGCTCCCGCGGAGCCGCCCCTGCATCCTTCGGCTCGGCAGGAGCCTCGCCCTCCCTGGGGCGGGTCACTTGGATGCCTGTGGCGGCGAGGAAGGAGTCGTCGGCAAGGAGGCCACGAGGCCGGGCCGTGAGCCAGGCGACGCGGAGGGGGCGGCGGGCGGCGCGGCGCGGGGCCGACACGCCGAGCCAGTAGAGGTTCGAGGCCAGCGGCTTGCCCGCCGCATCGTCGAGGCGCAGGTGCAGGAACGCCACATCGCCCGCGAGCGCCACTTCGGGGCTCCAGTCGAAGGCGAGCGGGCGCTCCACCACGCCCGCCTCGGCATCGAAGCGGCATTGGCGCACGAACAGCGCGTTCATCAAGCGGTCGAGCACCGTCGCCGTGGCCTGGGCGTTGCGAAGCGGGCCGGTCGCGCTCTCGACACACACCTCGACGTGCTGGCTTCTGCCGACGGCCACTGAACTTGGCGCCTCGCCGCCGAAGTCGGCGAGGATGACCACGTCGGCCAGCGCCCGCCGCAGGAAGTAGCTCGCGGGCTTCGGCGTGCCCGAGGCGTCCACCAGAGCGGGGGAGGCCGAAGGCGCCGGCTCGTTGAGCTGCCAGAGGATTTCGGCGGCCGGCGCGAGGCGATGGCGCTCGGCAGCCGCCCGCACGGCAGCGGCCTGGGCAAGCTGCGCCTTGGTAATGTGCTGGCCGGCTGATGCCGCAGCACCGTAGGGCGCGGCGGAGCGCGCTGACGCGATGACCCACTCCTCGCCGCTCGGCCAGTCGGGCGCCTCGCAAAGGGCCGAGGGCGACGGAGGGGCGGCCACGTGGCGCAGGCTGGCGCCGAGCCAGTGGGTGCGGCCGCTGGCTGGGTCGGAGCGAATCGCCCAGAGCGCGGCGGGCCCGGTTCTGGGGCTGTCGCCGAGGAGACGGCGCTGGGGATCGAGCCTCTGGCAGAGGGCCGCGGCCTCGGCGGTCAGACGCGGGTCGGGCGAGCCGCCCGCCGCGCCGCCCACGCACCAGGCGACGAGTGAGGGGTGCGAGCGGATGCGGCGCACGGCCGCGGCGGCGTTGGCCAGATACTCGTCGGCTCCGACGCCCTGGCCGTCGCCCGCCAGCGGAAGCTCCTGAAGGACGAGGAGGCCCTCGCGGTCGCACAGGCCGTAGAAGAGGTCGGTCTCCGCCAGCCCGCCGCCAACGACGCGCAGGGTGTTGAACCCGCACTCGCGGGCGCGGGCGAGGAGGCGCTCGTAGCGGCTGGCGTCGAGCCGCAGCGCGGCGTCGGCCGGCAGCCACATCACGCCGCGAATGTCGAGGCCCCGGCCGTTCACCCGCAGGCGGGCCACGCCGTCGTACGGGGCAAGCTCGACGGAGCGGATGCCAAAGGTGAGGGCCGCCTCGTCCGAGACCGCGCCGCCGTCGAGCTTGACGCCGGCGACGAGGCGATAGAGCGGCTGCTCGCCGAACCCGCTCGGCCACCAGAGCTTCGGCCGCGGGACGATGACTTCAGCCTCCACACGGCTGGCCCTGTTCCCCTCGACCGTCGCCTTCTGCTCGAACGCCTGGAGTCCCGCCCCTTCGGCTACGCTCAGGGCAGGCTTTAGGCGGTCTTCGCCGACCGTGCCAGCAAAGACCACCTCGAGCTTCTCGTTGACGAAGTTGGCAATTTCCGCGCTCACACGCAGCCGCGCGGCGGCCTCGGTTACATCGAGGGTCTCTACGGCCAGGTCACGGAGCAGACACGGCCCGGCGCTCTTCAGCCGCGCGGACTGCCACAGGCCGAGCGGCGGGGTGCCGTGGTCGCCAAGCTCCTGCGAGGTGACGAGCTTGCGCGCCGGCGCGGGCCGGAACGGCTCGCCACCCTTCACAAAGTCGGCGGGCGACCCGACAACGCGCACGGCCAATGAGTTCCGCTCGCCCAGCTTCGCGCCGAGCGTGGCGTCGAAGCGGCCCGGCACGAACGGGCCTGTCGTGCGGCCGACCCAGCGGCCGTTGAGCCAGGCGTCGGCCTGGTAGGCCGCGCCGTCCAGCTCCAGCCAGACGGAGCGCCCGGCCCACC
>VGYV01000971.1 GCA_016872855.1 Planctomycetota bacterium | reverse complement strand
GCCGGCGCCGAGCGCGCCGGCCCCCGCGCCCTACGCGCCGGCCCCGTCGCCCTACGCGGCCCCGCGGCCCGCCGCCCCCTCCCCCCAGCCCGCCCCGTGGCAGGCCGCCCCGAGCGGCTACGCGGCCGCGCCCGACGAGACCCAGGGCGCCCGCACGCTCGGAATCCTGTTCCTCGGCATCCTGCTGGTCCTCGCCTGCGTCCTGCCCATGATGATGCCGGCAATGGGCAAGGTCGAGGTCATGTTCACGAACTTCACGCTCCTGGGCGAGGAGCAAGTGCGGTTCGTGGGCAAGCTTCTGCTCCTTCTGCCGGGCATCGCGGGCATCGCGGCAATCGTCCTCGCGTTCGCGGTGCGCAACGTCGTGCGCTCCATCATCCTGCTGGGGCTCGGCATCGCGGCCTTCGTGCTGCCCTTGTTCGACGAGACCGCGGGCCGGCTGCCTGGGATCGTGGCCTTCACGGGGCCGGGCAGCGGCATCGGCCTGGTGTGCATGTTCGCGGGCGCCGCGGTGCTCTATGCCGGCTGCCGCTCGCGGTGTTTCCGGCCGTGGAGTCTGGCCGCCGCCATCGTCGGCGCCATCGGCGGCGCCATCTACGTCGCGTCCCTGGTGCTGCCGCAGACGGCGGGGGCCGACATCGAGATCGTCCGCCAATTCAAGATGCTGGAGCGACAGACGATGGTCGAGGGCATCGTGCAGCTCGTGGTCACGGTCCTCGCGCTCCTGGCATGCGTCCTGTGCTTCATCAACATCCCGCTCGCGCCGAAGGGGCGAAAGCTCGGGGTCGCCGCGTTCTGGCTGCTCCTCGTGAGCATGTTGCTGTGCTACTACGGCATGATTCTCGTCCCTGGCCTCCAAGGGGGTGACATCCCCGGCGAACTCATCCTGCCCCTCATTGTGGTGACGCTGAAGACGGGGAGCTTCATCCTGGGCACCGTGCTCCTGGTGGGCGTGGGCCTGGCGGACCTGATCGTGAACCTGAGCCGTGGTGGGGCGCCGGCGGCGGCCGCGGGCGGCCCGCCGCTCTACTCCACGCCGGGTGCGTCGCCCTACGGAGCGCCGGCGCCCTACGCGCCGCCCTCGCCCTACGCTGCGCCGTCCCCCTATGGGGGCGCACCCGCGGCTCCGCCGCAGGACGACACGAGCGCGCGGCTTCAGCGCCTGAACGACGCGTACGCGCGCGGCCTCATCTCCCCCGCGGAGTACGAGCGGAAGAAGAACGAAATCCTGTCCCGAATGTGACGCACTGGCCGGCCCGCGCGCTTGTTCCGAGAGGAGCCAACCATCCCCCTCTCCCTCGGGGAGAGGGTGGGGGTGAGGGCGTTTGGGGCGCCGCGGGATATGGAGAAAGCACCCTCACCCGCCCGCCTCTGGCGGGCGACCGCAAGCGGGCACCCGCTCCCCAAGGGAGAGGCGGGAGAGCGGTGGCGCAAGGCTACATGGGTCCACCGGACTGCGGCCCAACGGGGTGCGCGCCGGGCAAACGGTTTCCTCCTGCCGGGAGGCCCGCGATGGCGATCCAGTTCCTGTGCGAGTGTGGGAAGTACTTGTCGGCGGGCGAAGGGTTGGCAGGACGGCGCGTAAAGTGCCCCGCCTGCCAGCGACTCCTCATCGTGCCGAGCGGCTCGGGGCACACCCCTGCGGCGGCGGGCCCGTCGGCCTCGCCGCGCGCGGCATCGCCGCCGTCCCCACAGCCCCCGCCCCCCCATCGAGCCCACGCGCCCAGCAGCGAGCCCCCGCCAGTCCCTGCCCATGCGACGAGCGGTGGGCCGCCACCTGTTCCTGCCCATGCCACGGGCAGCATGCCTCCGCCGCCGCCCGCACAGGGCTTGTGGGCCCAGCGGCCGGCCTACGCTCGCGAGCGGTGGCGTCCCGACGACGAGGCGCTCCGCTCCCGCAACATCCTTTGGCTCGGAATCGTCCTCCTCGCGGGCTTCCTCCTCCCCATGGTGATCCCGATGGGCAGGGAGACGAAGGTCATCTTCCCGAACTTCCTTATCCTTGGGGAGGAAGATGCTCCCGCCCTTCTGAAGTTCATGTTCCTCTATCCTGGCCTGGCGGGCGTCGCGGTGATGGTGCTGGCCTCTACGTGCCAGAACATCGGCCGCTCGGTGACGCTGATGGCGCTGGGCATCCTGCCCTTCGTGCTCCTGGCGGCCGACGAGGACGTTCAGCGTGGCCTGCGTGAGATGGCGAACGCGCTGGGGCCATCGCAAGGTGCCTTGGTGCTCTTCGCGCTTCTAAATAACTCGCCACGATTCTGGATCGAACGGGGGGCCACGTGAGACTCCTTAAGCGGCAGTTGGCGTGTTAGCCTTGGCAAGGGAGGGACTGGCCCCTGGATACGGTTGAGCCCGTTCGAGGAAGCGATGCACGTTTGCGAGAAGTTCGTCAATCG
>VGYV01000970.1 GCA_016872855.1 Planctomycetota bacterium | reverse complement strand
TCAGCAACCACCTCGAAGCAGACGGCAGACGGCAGAGGGCAAACAGCAGAAGACAGACGGCAGACGGCGGAGGGCAGACGGCAGACAGCAGTGCTGGGTCCCCTCTGTCATCTGGTGGTCACGCGTCACGCGTCATGCGTCACGACTTCTCCGTCCACACCGGCAAGCTCAAGGAGGGCGAAATGCCCGCCTTCCTCGCCGAGGCCAGCCCCGGCCCTCGTATCGAGCCTGCGGGAGGGCCTGCGGCCGGCTTCACCGAGGCTGAGGCCCGCGAGGAGGCCCTCCGCTGCCTCCACTGCGACTGCCGCAAGCCGGCCGCCTGCCGACTTCGCCGCTGGGCCGCCGCGCTCGACGCCAGTCCCAGCCGCTTCAAGGGCGAGCGCCGCACCTTCGTCCAGCACCAAGCAGACGGCAGGCGGCAGACGACAGACGACAGACAGCAGACGGCAGACGGCAGAGGGCAGACGTCAGAGGGAAGAGGACAGACGGCAGACGACAGAGGACAGAGGGCAGACGACAGACGACAGACGGCAGACCGCGCTCCCGATGCCTCCACGGCGTCGGCCGCGGCCGACGCTCCTCGTCTGTCATCTGTCATCTGTCATCTGTCATCTGTGATCTACGAGCCTGGCAAGTGCATTCGCTGCGGGCTGTGCATCCAGGTGTGCGCGAGGGCGAAGGAGGAGCTTGGCCTCACCTTCATCGGCCGCGGCTTCGACGTCGTGGTCGGCGTGCCCTTCGACCGCCCGCTTGCCGAGGGCCTTCGCAAGGCCGCCGCCGAGTGTGCCGCCGCCTGCCCCACCGGCGCCCTCGCCCTCCGCCAGGGCGAAGACCCCTGAGATAGTCCCTCAGCCCGCATCCGGAAAGGCCGCCTTCACGGCCAGGGCGTTGTCGTACATGAGTCTCTGAATCCTGTCCGCGACGCCAACCCTTGAGCCAAACCCGAAAGTGTCACGGACGCTGACCTTCACCAGTGTCTTGCCGTTGCTTGCCCGAAGCGCCACCACCACGTCTCGTGGGAAGCATTCGATGCCGCCGAGAAGGACCCCCAACAACCTCGCTTTCCAACCTGATCCAAAACCGGCCACAATATCGCGTGAACTATCCACCTTGATGCGGCCACCCATGCGGCGGAGGGCAGACAGCACCAGTCGCCTGGCCTCTTCGATAGCGATGGAGGTCGTGAAATCAACCTCGACAGGTTCTATGACTCGGAACATCGTGTACCCTCATTGGCCAAGGTAGCTCGGGGGCCCGGCGCAGGTCTTCGTTTTTGAGTTCCCGCACAAGGCAATGGCTGCTCTCCAAGGCGACAGGTTCAGCGGGGCGGGGGCTCCGCAGAAGCGCGCAGCGCCAGCTCGAAGGGCGGGGCACTCAACTCCCCCTTCCAGGCGTCAACGGGCGGGGCCTGCATGCCAACTGCCACCAGGAGTTCCCCGTCACGCGTGTTCCGATAGGTCAGAGTCACCTGGTACTTGGCGTCAGGCGGGAATCTCCTATCCCCCTTCGTGTGCACGTAGTGCGATGCGACGTAGTGGAGTTGCCCCGCGGGCAACCGGTCGCAGTGGAGCACGTTGCACGGCTCCCCGCTCTTGAGGGGGAAGGTGAACTCCTTCCCATCGTCGCGCTTCACGCTTGCGGTGAGGATGTCCCCTCGGCAATTCGCGCGGGGGAGGAATACGTCGCCCTTGGAGCAGTTCCTGACCACAAAGAGAAGGGAGAAGCCATCCGGGTCCTCGGGAGGGCTGAGGACGCCCGCCCATGCCTGGATGCCATTGACTTCGCCCGACCACTTCCTCTCCGCCAGGATTTTCAGGATCCGCTGCACCTCTGCCTTCTGGGCCTCCGGAAGGTGACCGTGGGGCCAGACCAACTGGCCGGCCGCATCAATCAGCCAGATCCCGCGCCCGCCGACGGTGAGCCGCTCATAGCCGTAGGCTGTAGACTCGACCGACTTGAGCGGCTCGCCCTTCAGCGTTTCCTCCACGGATAGAGTCGTCCTTGTCCGCTGCCTGCCATCCGGCTCCTCGATCTTCTCCACTCGGGCCACCTGGCCCAGCACGACGCCGCTTGCCAGGTCCAGGCGCACCTCGAGTGGCTGCGGGGGCGGCACCGCAGCCGCCTGGCCAAGGCCAAGGAGAACAAACGGTGCCCAAGCCAGGATGGTGCGGATCGACCCGCCGGCGTTCGCCATCGGTTGCCCTCCTTTGCCTTGTCCGCGCGCAGCCACTGTGACCGGTGTAGCAGAGCACCACCGATTCTAGCGCGGCCCGAGCAGGTTCTCAAGGGCATTCGCGACCGACACGCCGGCGTCGCCGAAAAACGACTTGTTTTTTCGCCCCTTTTTGGCTATCGTGTTCGGCAACCATAGCCGTGGGCGCTTCGTGACAGCTCAAGAGTAG
>VGYV01000969.1 GCA_016872855.1 Planctomycetota bacterium | reverse complement strand
CGTCCTCTCCGAGGGCCTGAACCTCCAGGACGCGTCGCGGACAATCAACTACGACATCCACTGGAACCCCGTGCGCCTGATGCAGCGGATCGGGCGTGTGGACCGACGCGTGAACCCCGGGATCGAGGAGCGCCTCGTGCGCGACCATCCGGAGATTGCCGCCTCGCGCGGGAAGGCCTGGTTCTGGAACTTCCTGCCCCCGGACGAGCTGAACCAGATCCTTAGCCTCTACACCCGCGTCACGCAGAAGACGCTCCTCATTTCGAAGACGCTCGGTATCGAGGGCAGAAAGCTCCTGACGCCCGACGACCACTACGAGGCGCTCAAGGAGTTCAACCACGCCTACGAGGGCACGCGCACGGCTGTAGAGGACATGCACCTCGAGTACCAGGCATTGCTTCAGGCGGATCCTGGCCTTGAGGTTCGGCTGCGGGTATTTCCCGGCGCCATCTTCAGCGGCCGGAAGAAGCTCGGTAAGGGTGTGCGCGGCGTGTTCTTCTGCTACGGGCTCCCGGCGCTGGACAAGGAGAAGAACGAGTTCACCGAGGAGGCGGGTACCACCCGCTGGTACCTCTACGATCTTGATCGCGAGACGATCCTCGAGGAACCGGGCGAGATTGTCCAGAGCATCCGTTCCAAGCCCGAGACGCCGCGCCGCTGCACCACCGACGAAGGGACGCTCCTCGACGTCCGCAAGAAGATCGAGAAGCACATCAAGAACACGTACCTCAAGCGAGTGGACGCCCCGGTGGGTGTCAAGCCCAGGCTCCGCTGCTGGATGGAACTGAACGAAGGCTGAATTTATGACCACCGACCACCGCAGCCGACTGAGAGAGGTCCGGATTCTCCACCAGCTCGTCGCCTACCTGCGGGACGAGATGGGCTGGCCCATCGGCTCCGAGGACTTCGAGGACCTGACCTTCGAATACACCCCCGAAGAGCTCGGCATCGATGCCAAGAACGCGGCCAAGATCCAGGAGATCAAGCGCCTTCGCCCACTCACGCCGAACCAGCCCTGGGGCATCTTCTTCGTCAAGTTCGAGCCCAAGCGCCTTCCCGTGGTGGCCCTGCGTCGCATCCTGAGTCAGGTGGTGCTCAACAAGCGCGCCTCCGCGAATAGAGCCGAGCGCCAGGCGTGGGCCGCTGATGACCTTCTCTTCGTCTCGAACTACGGTGAGGGCGATCAGCGCCAAATCACCCTCGCGCACTTCCTGACGCCCCGGACTGGCCATGACCTCCCCACCCTCAAGGTGCTCGGCTGGGACAACCTCGACACCCCGCTCCACCTCGACGACGTCGCCGAGACGCTCACCCAGCACCTTGCCTGGCCCGATGACGAGACCGATGTCGCGGCCTGGCGGGAGCGCTGGCGCGCTGCCTTCACGCTGCGCCACCGCGAGGTCATAACCACCTCAAAGGAACTCTCTATCCGCCTCGCGGAGCTTGCCCGCGCCATCCGCGACCGCATCAAGACGGCGCTCTCCATCGAGACCGAGACCGGCCCGCTCACTAGGCTCATGAAGGCTTTCCAGGAGGCGCTGGTCCACGACCTCGACGCCGACGGCTTCGCCGACATGTACGCGCAGACTATCGCTTATGGCCTTCTCTCGGCTCGCATCGCCGACCCGCGCACCAAGACGGCGGATGACTTCGCCTCGCACATGCGCACCAATCCCTTCCTGCGCGAGCTAATGGAGACCTTCCTCAAGGTCGGCGGTCGGCATGGCAAGGCGGGGGGGCCGGGCATCGACTTCGACGAGCTGGGTGTCTCCGAGGTCGTGGAGCTGCTCGACGATGCCAACATGGAGGCCATCGTCCGCGACTTCGGGGATCGCAACCCCCAGGAAGACCCGGTCATCCATTTCTACGAGGGATTTGCCAAGGAGTACGACCCGGTTGACAAAGTGCGTCGTGGCGAGTTCTACACCCCACGGCCGGTCGTCTCCTACATCGTGCGATCCGTGGACGAGCTGCTGCGCTCCGAATTCGGCCTCGCCGATGGCCTGGCCGACACAACCACCTGGGGCGAGATGGCGAGGCGCCAGAAGGACCTGGAGATTCCGAAGGGCGTCTCGCCCGAGCAAGACTTCGTCCAGATCCTCGACCCCGCCTGCGGCACCGGCACCTTCCTCGTATTTGTTTACCGCCTCGCGAGGGCGCGTGTCAAGAGCCAGATTCGGCGGATGCAGAGAAGCGCGGCGGAGAAGCCTCCCGGAGCGCCTGCTGGAGGTTGGGGCAGAGGGGGTAGACCAGGACCAGCTTGCGGGCTGAGCCGTCCGCCTGGTGGTAGCGGTCCATGCGGCCGCGGCCTTGCGTTTCTCCCAGCGCGATCCAGTTCGCCGCCCGGTAGCAGGTCCCCGCAAAGCGCCGGGCGTCCACCAGGGTTTCCAGCAACAGCGGGCGGTAGCCGTAGCG
>VGYV01000968.1 GCA_016872855.1 Planctomycetota bacterium | reverse complement strand
CTAAATAGCTTTCAGCGATTCGGCTCATTGGGGCGAAGACCGCCTGAAGGCGGGACTCCAAACGAGCCGCGCTCCCGGTTCGGAGTCCTGCCTTTAGGCAGTCTTGTCCCCAGTGAGGGCGCCGCCGAATCGCTGAAAGCCATTTAGCACACAATCTGCTTGCCTGGGCTTTCCCTCTTCATTCCCCTGTCAATCTTCTTCCGCCCGAGCGGGCGTCACCGCCGGGGGCACACGGACAACCACGGACCCACACGGACGCGCTCGCTGCCCCGGGTAGGGGGTAGGGTGTCAGGCCTTGAGGGCGTGTTGCCCAAACCCTGTTCAGGGGATCAACCCCGTTTGGAGTCCCGCCTTTAGGCGGATTGGGGCAGGAGAAGACCGCCTGAAGGCGGGACTCCCAACGAGTTCACCCTTTGGGCAACACGCGCTCAAGACCTGACACCGAGGCCCAGAGCCCTACGGAAGGGAGTATGGCCCCCAATCGTGCTGCAAGCGGGCCTCGCTAATCGTCGGCGTTGTCGTCGTCGTCCTCGTCGTCGAAGGCAGAAGGGGGAGAGCCTGCGGGCTCGACGACGACGACGAGGACGACGACGAGCACCAGAAGGTGGGGATCGAGGGAGGCTTTGCATTGACTTGCCGCCGCGCGGCAGCTATAATCCGCTCGGGGGGGTGATGCGGGTTCCACAAGGAGGCTACGGACACAGAGGAGATGCCACATGAAGCCCTTCGCCGCCATCGCCGCTGCCCTTGCTCTCGCTGCCGCACTTCTCCTCGTTCCCGGCGTGTTCTCGCGCGCCGAGGAGCCCAAGGCGCCCGCGCAGTCCACCCTGGTGGCGACGATTGACCTCAGCCCCATCCAGACGGAGCTGGCGGCGCTGCGCGCCGAGATGACGGCTCTCCGCCAGGCCGTGGCCGACCCCAAGGGGCTCCGGGACGAGATCGCTCAGACCGCGGCCGCGACAAAGGCCCTGGACGCGCGCCTGGCCGAGCTGGCCGACCTGGTGGGCAAGCGCTTCGACAGCCTTCGCCCAGCCCTGGCCGCGCTCGACCCCAGCACAGTTTGGGAATACCAGTGCCTGCGCACCCGCAGCGAGAACGTGGCCAACCGCATCGCCCGCGAGGGCTGGCAGCTCGTCACGGCCTCGGCCGACTGGCTTTACTTCCGCCGCCCCGTCGTGGCCGGACGCAAGACCGAGCGCCCACCCGAGGCCGAGAAGGAGGAGTAGCCCGCCCTTCCGGAGAAGGGCGGGAAGTGTCAACTCGCAAGTGCCAAGTGGCATGCAGCCGTCAAGTGCCAAGTCCCAACGATCGGAGCGCCGCTCGGCGAGCAGCGCGTCCGTCAAGCCAGGGTTGCGACTCGGGGGTGTGTTGCCCAAAGGGTGAACTCGTTGGGAGTCCCGCCTTCAGGCGGTCTTCTCCTCCCCCAATCCGCCTAAAGGCGGGACTCCGAACGGGGTTGATGCCCTGAACAGGGTTTGGGCAACACGCCCTTGGGGCTTGTGACTTGACGCTTGTCTCTTGGCACTTCATGGCCCTGGGGCCGGCTGGCGAGGTGGCCGAAAGGCTTCTGCCGTGGAGGCTGGTGTATGGGCGAGATAGTCGAGGTTCGGCGCCACAGCCTGCGGGGCGAGGGCGACGCGCTGTCGCCCCAGGGGGTCGAGCTGGCCCGCCGCGTCGCCCCCACGCTGCTCGGCGGCTTCCACGCCGCTTACTCGAGCCCGAAGCAACGCGCCATCGAAACGCTCAAGCTATTCGGAGTCGCCGAGTACAAGATCGTCCCCGAGTTCGGCCTCCCGCCGCACGAGCTCGCCAGCCACGACCAACACGTCCAGGCCCTCCGCACCCGCACCGGCTGCTCCACCCTCGAGGCCTACCTGGCTATTCCGGCGACGCATCTCCTCCTCGAGAGCTTCGGCGCCGCCTTCCTCGACAGGCTCTGCGAGGTCGCCGCCGCGCTGCCGTCCGGCAAGAACGCCCTCGTCGTCTCCCACGGCGGCAGCATCGAGCCGGCGGTCCTGGCCGCCGAGCCCGACTGGACTCTCAGCGACATGGGCGGCGAGCTCAAGGAGTGCGAGGGCGCCCTCTTCCACTTCGACGGCGGCATCCTCAGGCGCGTCGAGCTGCGAAGGCTGTAGGGCGTCTCGGATTCGCAGGCGCGCCGGGCGCTCTGAAGACTGGCTGAAGCCAGGACTCCAAACGAGGAGGGACCCCGTTCGGAGTCCTGCCTTCAGGCAGTCTTGCCCTGCGCCAGGATGTCCTGAAGACTGGCTGAAGCCAGGACTCCAAACGAGGAGGGACCCCGTTCGGAGTCCTGCCTTCAGGCAGTCTTGCCCTGCGCCAGGATGTCGTGAAGACTGGCTGAAGCCAGGACTCCAAACGAGGAGGGACCCCGTTCGGAGTCCTGCCTTCAGGCAGTCTT
>VGYV01000967.1 GCA_016872855.1 Planctomycetota bacterium | reverse complement strand
CCACTCGGCGCCCTGGACCTCGCAGGTCTTGTGCGGGTAGTGGCCGTCCTGGAAGTAGTGGAACTTGAGCGTTGGCTTGGCCTTCACGGCGTCGGGGAGGCCATCCAGATCGTTCTTGTCCCTGCCCCCCTCGGCCCAGAGGAATGCGCCGCCTTCGGGGGGGAACTTGACGATGCTGGCGTGCATGTAGGTGTACCAGTAGTGGCCGTCGCCGATGCGGCGGAAGTAGTCAGGCACCTTCCCCAGCTTGCCGTCGAAGAACTCCGGGAAGTCGCGGTCGAGCGGGCGGAGGGGCGCCGTGATGTAGATGTTGCCCTGGGCGTCGAGGCGTGGGCAACTGCCGCGGCGGACGTTCCAGACGACGCGGCGCTTGTGGTTCAGGCCCATATCGTAGACGTCGAGGTGGTGCGGCCCCTGGACGGGCTTGATGACGTGGATTTCGTCGTTGCGGATGGCCATGTAGTTGAGCTGGAAGGTCATCATCCCGCCCCAATCGGAGCGGTGGGTGTCGCCTCCCTCCCAGGGGAAGGGCTTGAGGTCGCGGGTCCAGCGCATGAGGCCGGCCTTCTCACCCCAACAGTGCGTGATGTAGTTGCCCGCGGAATCCACGCCGAGCTGCGACCCCGACGAGCCCATGTAGGGTCCGCCGAAGTTCTTGGGGAATTGCACCTGGCGGATGGGTTTGCACGAGGGCTCGTCGAGCAGGTGCCAGAGCTCGCCCTGGACCTTGATGTAAAGCTCGCCGCGAGCGCGGTCGAGGAGGAGGTCGCGCGGCCCGTCGCCCCACGGAGCCTTAGGTTCGGGGAGGGGCACAGGCTCGAAGGCCGTGCCGGTGTCGCGGTAGCAGGCGAGTCGGCGGCCGGTTCTGGCGTAGGGGAGGCCCGGCGCCCAGAGGAGAGGCGGCTCCGCTGTCGGGTCCAGCGCTATGCGGTGTGTGCCGTCGTTGGGGCTGAGGCCGGTCCGCGGCAAGGCCATCTGATAGGCCGGCTTCTCATCCTTGTAGCTGGCGAACTTCAGCAGGTTCGCGTCCTTGATCCGGCACTTGCCGTCCGTGCTCGGCTTCTCCTCGGGCACGTAGCTGACCACGTAGACCGCCCCAGTCTTGGGATGGACCTGGACGATGTGCGGCAGCGTCACCTTCATCTCGCCGGCGAGCGAGCGGTCGGATTCCCTTATGACGGCGATTCGGCCGGCGGCGGGGTCGGCCACGTAGAGAAGACCCTGGGCGACGGCCACGCCGCGCGGGCGGAGGAGCGGAACGCCTTCGCGTTCCGTGCCTTGCTTACCAACGAAGACCTCGGCCCCGCGCGTGGCGAGGGAGATGCGGAAGACGCAGGGGATGGGTGCGGACTTGAGTCCCCACTGGTCTTGGGATGCCACGATGCCCGCGGCGTAGAGATGTGTGCCGTCGCCGCTGAGGGCGAGGGCCGGCATGCCCATCGGGCAGGGCGAGTCGGGGAACATCGGCGGGCCGAGGAACGTGTCGTAGGGAATCCCGCCGTCGGCGTCCACCGCGCACAGCCGGCCCCCGAAGATGATCCAGTATAGCCGCCCGCTCGCGTCCACCACCGGCTGGCTGAAGTCGGACATGGACCGCCCGCGGGCCTCAACTGTGTCGGGGTAGAAGCTCAGCGAGTGCCAGTTGTGGGTCTGCGGCACGATGCGGCCGTCGGCGTCCTGGAAGGCTCCCGTGGCCTTCACCCGCTCGTAGGGCAGGTCGGCGGGGAAGGGGACGATCTGGCGGAGGTGGCGCCCCTGGCGGTCGAACACCTTCACCTTCATCCCGCCCTGGTTGCCATTGGCCGTGGGGTCCTGGTAGAAGGCGTAGATTTCGCCCTTCGGGCCAATTGCCAGGTTCTCGATCTCCGGCGAGGCGTCGGGGTCGTAAAGCAGAAACGAATCGAACTCTGGCCTCATGCCGAGCCGCACGCGCGCCCTGAACGGCCCGCCGGCGGCGGGCTTCCCAGCGTCGTCCTTGCCGTGCCACTCGATGGCTTGCTCGAGGCCGAGCTTCAGCGGCCTAGGCGGCGGCAGGGCGCCGCCGAGGACGCCTGCCGCGAGGTGGCGGACGATTCGGCCCTGGGCGTCGAGGATGGCCACCTCCACATCCGTTGGCGCCGAGACCATGAAGGCGATCCGCGCCTTGTCCCCAGCCATAGCCACTGTTGGCTTGGCGGAAAACGACACCTCGCCGGCAAGCGTCGGCGAAAGAGCCGCCACCAGAGCAATTAGAAAGGTCATCGCCCTTGTTCCCACCTGGGGCTCCTTTCAAATGAATCGAGGGAATCGAATTATTCGATTAGGGCGTGGTCCGTTTCGGACACCGTTAGGCGGCGGCCGTCTCGGCCGCTGAGTGGGCCACGGGTCTCCAGCGCCGCGCCCCGAATCGTCTCTGGGCGTCGCTCTGCATGTGGAATTGCCAGAAGGAC
>VGYV01000966.1 GCA_016872855.1 Planctomycetota bacterium | reverse complement strand
CAGGCGGCGAAGAGGAGGGTGCGGTTGGGCGCGAGCTGAGCGAGGAGCGGGGCGATGCTGAGGCCGCTGCTGTGCTGGACGCCTGGCTTCATCGCGGCGAAGGGATAGCTGCGCGGCGGCCAGTGCTTGGGGAAGCGATAGAAGCCGTCGGGCGTGGCCTTGAGGCCCGGCGTGCGGAAGGTGAAGGCGCGCAGCTTCACCGTTTCCTTGCCGCGGTTGGTCAGCGTGGCTGAACGGTCAAGCCGGGGCGAATCGGCGAAGAGCTTGTAGCGTTCGACCACCTCGTAGTCGCCGAGGGTGATGGTCAGCTCGAGGGTGTCGGGCGCGGGCTGAGCGCGCTTGACGAGCTTGCGGCCGGGCTTGAGCTGCTCGGCCCAGGTGGTCTTCTTGTACTCGCCGATGCCGAACGAGACGGGGTGCCGACTGGCATCGGCCTCGGCGAGCACCTCGTCGCCGCGGGCGAGGCGGACGAGGGCGCCGGTGGCTTCGTCGAAGGTGAGGGCGAGGGGGCCGTGGTGGAAGGTGAAGGTGGCAGCGCTGGCGGCGGAGGCGAGGGCTACGAGGATGAGGGCAAGGCGCTTCATGGAGTGGCCCCTTCGGGGCTGATCGGACTGATCGGACTGATCCGACGGATCGGACCGATCTCTTTGATCTGCTCAAGATAAGAGGCGCGCACCTGGGTGAAGAAGGCCAGATATGGCTCGGTGCGATAGTCCTGATAGGTCCAGGGCGTGGGCAGGAAGGAGCCCTTCTTGTAGGTGAGGGTGATCTCGGCGTAGATGCCCTGGCCGAGGTAGATGCGGTGGACGTAGTCCTTGGTGGTGGCGAGGATGAGCTTGGAGCCGTCGAGGTAGCCGGGGTCGAGGTTGACGGGGCGCGGGACCGCGGCCCGCAGGTCGCGGGCGAGGGCGGCCTCGAACTCGTTGGTGAGGAGCTTGATGGCCACGATGCGGTCGGGCGGGATGAGGGGCTCGTGTGCGACGAACTTGCGGAGGAGGCCAGGCCCCATCTCGGGCGCGTAGTAGTCGGTGAAGGTGAAGGGGATGAGGGGGCTTGCGAGGTCAATGGGGCCGAAGTCGGCGGCGAGGAGGCGCTCGGCGGACTCGAACCACTCGGGCTTCTGCGCGAGCATGCCGACGATGAGCTTGACCGGCTTGGGGGGCCTGACTTCGCCCATCCCGCGAACCCCCGGAGAAAGCAAGAGGCTGCCCGCGAAACACGCGAAAAGGCGCGAAAAAGAGAAGAGCTAGGGCGAAGAGCTATCCGGCACGGCCTTGGTGGGCGCACCGTCGTTCTGCGCGCGGCTCAGGAGGTCGAGGAAGCGCGGCTTGAAATCGTCGCCGCCAAGCTCGGGGTGCGAAATCTGGAGCCGGCCGATGGCCTTCACCACGTCGGTGGTCCGGTTCTCGAGGTAGGCCATCAAGAGCTGGTCGTACTTGGCCTCCCACCAGTCCTTGCTGAACTCGGGGATGCGCTGGAGGATGTCCTGGTAGATCAGGCGAGCGCCCACGTAGTCCTTGCGGAGTCGGCATAGCTCGGCGAGCTGGCGGCGGGATCCGAGGGTGGGGCCGACGAGCCGCTCGGTCTGCGCCAGGTAGTGCTCGGCGTCCTTGTACATCCGCAGGTTGGTGGCGCACTTGACGAGGTGGTCGAGGACCCCGAGGAGGACCCTCCCCTCCTCACTCTTGGGGTCGAGGCGCCGGGTGTCGAGGCGTGCGGGCTGGGGCTTATAGAGGTCGAGGGCCTTCTGCCACTCCTCGCGCTTGAAGAAGCCGCCGGCGGCCCAGAGCTCGAGCTCTGGGTGCTTGCCAAGAGACTTGATGAGGATGGGGTGGTAGAGGTTGAGGGCGCTGGTCTCGGCCTGCTTTGCCTTTTCGGGCTCGCCGGCTTCGGCGAGCTGCTTGGCGAGGGCGCGGTGGAGGTCGGCGAGCATTCGGACGATTTCGTCGGCAGGCATGAGGTTCGGGAAGCGGGCAGGAACCGACTTGAGGATAGCGATGGCCTCTTCGAGCTCGCCGCCGGCACGCCGGAGGTCAATGAGCATCTTGGTGGCCTGTCCGCGCCGCTCCTCGGTCTTCGCCGGGTCGCTCTTGCCGCCCTTGGTTTCGGCGAGGGCGAGGAAGGCGTTGAGCTTCTCGATGGCGGTCTTGCGTGCTTCGGCGGCCTCGGGCTTCTTGCGGTCGGGCAGCCGCACGAAGTGGTTGTAGGCGCCGAGCGCGTCGCCGAAGGCCGCCGCCACCTCGTCCACCGTCTCGCGGTACATGGGGGCGTAGCGGTAATAGACCTCCAGGGTGAGGATGGCGAGTGCGGTGGTGTAGACGCGTCCGCCCGTTGTGCCGCCGTAGGTGACGGGGGGCCAACTGCCGTCCTTCTCGCCGCCGCGCTCCTGGATGCGGCAGAGGAGGTCGCGGACCTGCTCGTGCCACTTGTCCCACTGC
>VGYV01000965.1 GCA_016872855.1 Planctomycetota bacterium | reverse complement strand
AAGCTTGTGGCTTGCAGCTTGCAGCTTGAGGCCCTTCTGTATCTGGAATCTGTAATCTGGAATCTGGGATTTGGGATTGAGCCATGGATTGGAATGTCGCCCGGCCCAAGCGCGTCTGCGTCTGCGGGCGCGAGCTGGCCGAAAATGAGACCTATTTCGCCGCTCTCTACGAGCAGGGCGAGGAATTCGTCCGCAAGGACTACTGCCGCCCCTGCTGGGACAAGGCCCAGGCCGAGGGCGGCATCTTCTCCTTCTGGAAGACCACCGTCCCGCCCAAGGAGCAGAAGCGTCGCCTCTTCGCCGACGACGAGGTGCTCCTCGACTTCTTCTTCCGCCTTGAAAACGCCCAGGAGGAGCAGAAGCGCCACTTCCTCTACCTCCTCGGCCTCATCCTCATGCGCAAGAAGCTCCTGAAGTTCGAGGACATCGAGCGCCGCGACGACCAGGAGTTCCTCTGCCTCCGAGTCCCACGCGAGGACCGCGTCGTCCACGTCCCCAACCCCCGGCTCACCGACGAGCAGATCGAGGCCCTCAAGGCCCAACTTTCAGAAGTCCTTGACTTTCAGCTGTGACCCCGCTACTCTACTCTCTGTCCTGTTCCGCGTCATTCCGCGTGTTCCGCGGGCCACTATCTTGGAGACCCCCGATGAAGATCGAAGACCTCGCCTACCGCATCGCCGGCGAAGCCCTCGCCCTGCTCGAGAAGAAATACCACTACCGCATCGCCGAAGACCACAAGAAGGACATCCAGAACAGCGTCCGCAAGAACCTCAACCAGCTCATCAAAGAGGCCAGCGCGGCCCCGCCCGCCGAGTAGGAGGCCCGCCATGCCACACCTGTTCGGCAAGACCTATACCCGCGAGCAACTCCTCCGCCGCGTGGGCGACGTCTCGCAGCTCGGCGGCACCCGCCTCGTCGAACTCCTCGACGGCAACCAGCGCGGCGTCCGCGCCGTGGACTTCGCCACGGGCAGCGGCCTGGCCTTCAGCGTCCTGCTCGACCGCGGGATGGACGTCTACAACGCCTCCCACTGCGGCCGCTCGCTCGCCTGGCACGGCATGCCGGGGGCGGTCCACCCCGCCTTCTTCGAGCCTGAGGGCCTCGGCTTCCTCCGCACCTTCGAGGGCGGCCTCCTGTGCACCTGCGGCCTCACCTACGCCGGCGCCCCCTGCACCGACGAGGGGGAGGACCTGGGCCTCCACGGCCGCATCTCCCACACCCCCGCCCGAAGCGTGTGCCTCGACGCCGCCTGGGAGGGCGATGACTACGTGTTCTGGGCCAAAGGCTCAATGCGCGAGACCCGCGTCTTCGGCCCCAACGTCGTCCTCACCCGCACCGTCAAGGCCCGCCTGGGCGAGAGCCGCTTCTTCGTCGAGGACCGCATCGTCAACGAGGGCTTCCAGCCCCAGCCCCTCATGGTCCTCTACCACATCAACGCGGGGTTCCCCGTGGTGGACAAGGGGAGCGAGCTGATCGCCCCCAGCCTCGATGCCGCGCCCGTCACCGACTACGCCGCGAAGATTGGCGAACGCTGGCACCTGATGGACACCCCCACGCACGGCGTCCCCGAGGCCTGCTACCGCCACCGCCTCGCCGCCGAGCGCGACGGCACGACCTTCGTCGCACTCGTCAATCCCAAGCTCGACGGCGGCTTCGGCTACTACGTCCAGTGGAACCGCAAACAGCTCCCCCACTTCACCGAATGGAAGATGATGGGCGAGGGCATGTACGTCGTCGGCACCGAGCCCTGCCTCATGCCCCTCTACCCGCGAGCCGAGCTTCGCAAGAAGGGCAAGCTCCCCTTCATCGCCCCTGGCGAGGAGCGGGTCATCACCCTCGAGCTTGGCGTCGTCTCCGGCCCCGCCGCCCTCCGCTCCCTCCGCCGCCGCTGCCGCCAGGCCCTGCGCCGCTGACGTGCACAGTTGTGACATTCGCGCTGCCAAGCGTTTCATTGTCAGCGATGTGACAGGGATACCGTCCTTGTGCGTTGCGTGGGCTGTCCCGGGCATAGTCAGGGGAACCGCATGAAGAAGCTGCTCTGCACCGTCCTGGGTGCGGCTGTTGCGCTCCTGGGGCGAGAGGCGCCGGCTGACCTGATGGCCCTCAACCAGCGGCTGGACCGCGCCATCTACGCTCCGCACGCTCCGAAGCTGGTTGTGGCCGGTGAGATCGCTAGGAAGAACGTTGTTCAGCGCCCACCCGCGCCCGAGGCCTATCCGGCAGATGTCAGCTTTCGGTTCAAGGTTGCGAGCGTCGTGCTGGGCCAGGAGAAGTACAGCGGCCAGACCCTCGCCATACCTGCAACGGCCTTCATCCCGCATTTCTCACCAGCGGGGCCAGCTCCGCAGGAGCGATAGGGTTTAGCCGGCGGCGTAAGCCGCCGGAAGGGGGATGCCATGGGCGCAGCCCCGAAGGGGCGGAAGGGGCGCTCTGTCGTGCCG
>VGYV01000964.1 GCA_016872855.1 Planctomycetota bacterium | reverse complement strand
GAATGGGGGCGTTTGAGCCGTAGCCCAGGGCGACCGAAGGGAGCCCTGGGTGCAGGTGTACCCAGGAGTGAGCCCCCGAACGGGGGCGATTCAGAAGTGCATGAATCGCCCCTTTCAGGGGCTCCGGAACGGGGTGCCCCACCGTCCCAGGGCTCCCTTCGGTCGCCCTGGGCTACGGCTGGGTCGCCCGCTTTGCGGGCTACAAGCCACACTCCTATGCTGCCGAGCGTGTTGCATTACTCATGCAAAAGACAATAGGCGGCCCTCTTCTTCCGTTCGCGGTTGTCGGCTGAAGCCCGCACTACGAACCTGAGAGAACGGGGCAAAGGAATGAAGGCAAGGCTGAGCGCAGGGATCTGCGGCGTCATCGCGGCGCTGGCGGCGGCATGGGCCGCCATCGCGGGCGGCGGCGAGGGGGCGCCGCCCCAAGGGCCGGGACAGCGGGAGGAAGGCACCCGGTTCAACTCCAGGCTGCCCTGCAAGGTCTTCGCGGTGCGCGAGCGCTACCTGCTGCCACGGTTCGTCGGCTACACGCCCGCCGCCGAGCCCCTCGTCATCCCCGCCTGTCCTCGCTGGTGGGTCAAGCCCATCGGCAAGCCCGACATGGCGGCCCTGAGACGCGAACTCCAGGACTGGAGGGTTCCCGGCCTCGAACTCAAGGACGTTCCCGACCGCGAACTCGTCGAACTGAGGGACTTGCCCGACTTGGCGAGCCTGAGCCTCGACGGGAAGGAGGTCGGCGACGTGAGCCTCGCCGCGCTGAGCGGCCTCAAGCAGTTGCGCTCGCTTCGGGTCGGCGAATCCAAGATCACCGATGCCGGCCTCGTCCACCTCGGCGCCTTCCCACAGTTGCGAGAACTCCACGTCTACAGCACGGGGCTGACCGACGCGGGCCTCGGGCACCTCAAGGCCCTGAGCCACTTGGCGACGCTCAACGTGGCAGACACGAAAGTGACGGATGCGGGCCTGGCCCACCTCAGCGCGCTGAAGGAGTTGGAGTGGCTCAACCTTTTCCGCACCAAGGTCACGGGCACCGGCCTGGCCCACCTCCAGGGCCTCGGCCAGTTCCGCGAGCTGCGCCTCTGCGGTCTCGAGCTGGCCGACGCGGGCTTCGCCTGCCTCGGACGCCTCAAGCAGTTGCACTCGCTCGACTTCTGGAACACGATGGCAGATGCAGGCATGGCTCACCTCAGCGGCCTCACCCAGTTGCGGAAACTCGACCTGATGGACGCGAAGGTGACGGACGCGGGCCTCGCGCACGTCGAGGGCATGAAGCAATTGCAGGAACTCATACTGTACCGCACACAGGTGACTGATGGAGGCATGGCTCACCTCAGCGGCCTGGGGCAGTTGCAGAGACTCTCCCTGTACGGCACAGAGGTGACCGACGCGGGCCTGGCCCACCTCAAGGACCTCGATCAGATGCGAGAGCTCGGGGTCGGGCGCAAGGTGACTGACGCAGGCTTGGCGCACCTCAAGAGCATGGCCCATTTGGAATCACTCGTCCTTTCGGGCACGAAGGTGACGGATGCCGGCCTTGTCCACCTCAAGGGCCTCACACGACTCCGGCGCCTCGACTTGTCGGGGACCAGGATCACCGGGGGCGGCCTCGTGCATATCGAGAATCTCGGACAGCTCCAGGGACTGGACCTCTCGGACACGGCCCTGACAGATGCGGGTCTGGCTCACCTCGCGGGCCTCAAGAAACTCCAGTGGCTCTACCTGGGGAAGACGAACGTGACGGACGCCGGGCTGGCGCGCCTGAGTGGCCTCACGGAGCTGTGGGCGCTCACACTTCCCGGGGCCAACGTGAGCGACGCTGGCCTGGCCCACCTCAGCGGCCTGAGCCGGTTGGAGCGCCTCTGGCTGTCTGACGCTCGGGTGACAGACGCGGGGCTTGCCCACCTGAAGGGCCTCAAGGCGATGCAGATGCTGCTGCTCTGGGACACGAAGGTCACTGATGCGGGCCTGGTTCACCTCGAAGGGATGAAGGCATTGACGGAACTCGGCCTTCACGGCACACGCGTGACCGAGGCCGGCATCGCCGCACTGAAGAAGGCGTTGCCCCACACCGACATCACCGGCCCGTAGCGCGCCCCGCCGCTCCGGCAGGGCCAGCGGCCGGCACGGGGGCCGGATGGTCCTTGATGCGGAAAGCAGCCACCATGGTCGCCCCCCGTAGGGGCAGCCACGGTGCGTGTTTGGCGAGAGGGAGCTTCCCTCCCTCCCCCCTGGGGGGAGGGCAGGGGTGAGGGTGCCTCCCGCGGTACGCGGGGGAGCGAAGCACCCTCACCCCATCCCTCTCCCCGGGGGAGAGGGGGGAAGGTCCGCTCATGGCTAAGAAACTATCTCAGAACCCACGCGGGCTGCGACGCCAGCGATTCTGGCCGCAGGCAAGGAGTGAGGAGGAGGCGATGCAACGGAGAGCATCGGTGACGACG
>VGYV01000963.1 GCA_016872855.1 Planctomycetota bacterium | reverse complement strand
CCGATGGGACACCCGCCAGCCGGCCGCCACGCTCTGGCTACGGATTGACGACCAGAAGGAGCAACTCGCTCCCTGGTCCATTCCGCAGTTCAAGGGCGACCGCCGATGGGTTGACGTGTACTACGCCATCCCCATCAAGGCCCTGAGGACGCCGGACGGGAAAGGAATGAAGAGCGAAGTCGCGGTGAGCGTGTGCAACAACCCAGAGTTCAGCCCTTCAGGTTTCACTATCCTGCCAGCGCCAATTGACGGCACCGTCGGCAAGGGGTACATCGCCTCGCCGGCCGGCGCGTGGATGGAGGCCTTTGGGGCAAAGGCGCCTGACCCCACTCGCTCGCTGCTCTCCGCCGGGTATCAGTTCTTCATCACGCGGGACTGGGAGGTGCTCGGCGATGAGCGCCTGGGCGCGATCGCGCGCAAGGAGGGCGCTGATCCCACGGACGCCTATCTCACAGGCATCGCGGCGCTGGGCGAGGCCGACTATGAGGCGGCGGGTGCCGCGTTCCAGAAGGCGGCGGCCGAGCCGAAGACCGAGCTTGCCCGCCTGTCGCGGCGAATGCTCCGCCTCGTCGCGCTCCGCAAGGCTGCCGACGCCCTGGCTGTGGGCGGGGCGTCTCTGCCCCGCGACGAGGGCTTCAAGGCGCATTACCTGTTCGGCCTCTACGCCGGCGCCAACGGCTTCTGGGAGGAGGCCCTCGACGAGTTCCAGCGAGCCGTCGCCTGCCGCCCCGCCGACCCCGAGGCGACCTATCACCTGGCCGAGGCGATGGAGTACAACCGCCTGCCCGTCGAAACCTACGCCCCGCTCTTCGAGCGCGCGGGCGCGCTCCACAACCGCCCCGACACGCAGGTGGCCGACGTGCTGGTGGCCATCAACACGCGCGCGGTGAAGGGCGTCTGCGGCGAGCTGTCGCTCGGCAGCATCGAGGCCCTCTTCCGCGACTGGCGCATCGTCGAGCAGATGACCTACGGCGCCTCGCGCGGCGCCTGGAAGATGCGCACCACCTATCGCGTCTGGGGGCCGGGCTCCGCCGACTGGGTGATGCAGGCGGGCTGGATTTTCAGCCCGCCCGACTCCGAGGTGCCCGTCCGCGGCACCTACGACTACTCGGTCTGCACCGCCGAGTACGGCAGCAGCCACGCGGGCGGCGTTGACTGCGGCGTCTCGGGCGCCGGCGGCGCCCAGATCGGCCCCACCCGCGGCTGGGAGGTGCTCCTTCACGAGTGGAACCACGAGTTCGACTGGGTGTGCATCTTCGGCGAGCAGGTGCCCGGCTTCCCCGTGACGCACGATTCGGACGGCTGTGGCAAGCAGCCCATCGTGAACATGGGCTGCGGCCACCGCTCGGCCATGCGCTACTACATCGTCCCCGCCGAATACCGCCGCCACGAGGCCGCGGCCCCCGAGCTCGTCGGCAACCACATCAAGCTCTGGGGCCTCGCCGAGCTCACCGCGCCCCCCGAGCCGCCCGCCAAGGGCGGAAGGCTCCTCGACAAGCTCGCCAGCCCCAGGGAGGCCGAGATGGTGGCAGGGCCGGGCGCCGTCGCCTGGAAGCCCATCGAGAGCAAGGCCGACTTCGTGGGCCTTCTCTCCGAGTTCCCGAAGGCGCCCGAAAAGTGCATCGCCTACGCCCAGACCTTCATCTACTCGCCCAAGAAGCAGGAGACCCGCCTCTGGCTCGGCTGCAACGACACCGCGGCCCTCTGGCTCAACGGCCGCAAGATTCACGAAGGCCGCTACTACGCCTGCGCCCGTTGGGACGACGCGAACCGCACCGACATGGTGTGCAGCACCGCGAAGCTCGAGCAGGGCTGGAACCGCCTCCTCGCCAAGAGCGAGCGCGGCGGGGGCAAATGGGGCTTCTCCGTCGGACTCACGACCTTCGACAACCGCCCAGTCGAGGGGCTGAGATACCAGAACGCGGCTCCGCCCAACCTTGTGCCCCTCTACCAGCCCCTCAAGGCCGGGCCACACTACAAGTGGGCGGAGGTGAAGGACGACTACATCGAGTTGTTGCCCACCCTCACCGAGGCGGACCTGCGGAAGATCACCGGCCTCGCCGAGCTGACGATGAAGAGCGACCTCTTCTTCCTCGGCATTGGCGCGCCCCACGCGGGCGCGCGGGCCATCGCCAAGCCCGACCCTACGGACCGCGAGGTCAACAACTTCCTCAACTGGGACGCCGAGGCCATCGCCGCCATCCGCTTCCAGCGCGACGGCAAGCCCCGCGATCTGCTGCTCATCCGCCCCGAGTACCACGACGAATACTTGGAGCTTCTCAAGGAGGCCGACGCCGGCCTCCCCGGCTCCGGCCCCAAGGACCGCATCCTCGGCACGATGGCGATCCAGAACCCCGCCTATCCCTCGACGCCCAACCGCGCCGGCCGCCGCTACGTCCTCGCCGTCGAGGCCTTCCTCGGCGACTACCCCCTCGACGAGCAGGAC
>VGYV01000962.1 GCA_016872855.1 Planctomycetota bacterium | reverse complement strand
AAGGCAGGACTCCGAACCAGGAGAGCGGCTCGTTTGGAGTCCTGCCTTCAGGCAGTCCTTACCCCAATGAGCCGAATCGCTGAAAGCTACTTGGGACGAGGAGGACGACGAGGACGAGGACGCGTGGGTAAGGAAGCAGCTATCCTTGCGGACCTGACCCCCGAGCAGCGCGAGGCGGTGACGTACCATGACGGGCCGCTCCTCGTGGTGGCCGGCGCAGGTAGCGGCAAGACCCGCGTCATCACCCGCCGCGTCGCCCACCTGGCGCTCAGCGGCGTCCCAGCCTATCGCCTGCTGGCCGTGACCTTCACGAACAAGGCGGCCGACGAGATGCGCGAGCGCATCGAGCAGCTCGCCGGCACCCACGGCGCCTGGGTCTCCACCTTCCATTCCCTATGTGCCTCGATGCTCCGCTTCTCCGCCGACCAGGTGGGCCTCAGCCGCGACTTCACGATCTACGACCGCGACGACCAGCTCGCCGCCGTCGCCGAGGCCCTCAAGGCCCTCGACTTGGGCAAGGAGCAGTTCGCCCCAGCCAGCGTCCTCCAGACCATCAGCAACTCCAAGACCCGTCTCGAGGCCCCCAAGGACTTCGAGAAGCGCGCCACCGCCTGGCGCGACGAGTTGCTCGCCAAGGTCTACACCAAGTACCAGGAAATCCTCGACCGCAATGCTGCCCTCGACTTCGACGACCTGCTGATGCGCGTGGCGCTCCTCCTGCAGCACCACGAGGCATTCCGCGAGCGCTGGCAGAAGCGCTTCCAATACGTCCTCATTGACGAGTACCAGGACACCAATCACGCCCAGTATCTCATCGCCCGCGAATTGGCCGCCGCCCACCGCAACCTGTGCGCGACGGGCGACCCCGACCAGGCCATCTACTC
This sequence comes from Planctomycetota bacterium, assembly GCA_016872855.1. Classification (GTDB taxonomy): domain Bacteria; phylum Planctomycetota; class PUPC01; order DSUN01; family DSUN01; genus DSUN01. The sequence continues at coordinate 1,573 of VGYV01000962.1, read as the reverse complement.
CTGGCGCGGCGCCACCATCCGCAACATCCTGGAGTTCAAGCGCGACTACCCCGACGCCCGCGTGGTGAAGCTCGAACGCAACTACCGCTCGACCAAGACCATCCTCCGCGCCGCCGACAGCCTGATCGTCCACAACCGCCAGCGCCACGAGCGCGGCCTCTGGACCGAGAACGACGAGGGGGTGCCCGTGAGCTTCCTCTTGGCCGAGGACGCCGAGGACGAGGCCGCCCAAGTCGTCCACGCCATCCGCCAGCGGCGGCACGCCGGCCGCCCCTGGCGCGACTTCGCCATCTTCTACCGCACCAACGCGCAGTCCCGCTCCTTTGAAGAAACCATGCGCCACGCCATCCCACACCGCCTCATCGGCGCCGTGCAGTTCTATGGCCGCCAGGAGATCAAGGACGTGGTGGCCTACCTGCGCGCCTGTGTGAACGAGCGGGACGACTTGAGCCTGGCCCGCATCATCAACGTGCCGTCCCGCGGCATCGGCGACCGCACGGTGGCCCGCCTCAAGGAGTGGGCCGCCGAGCAAGGCATCCCGCTCCGCGCCGCGCTCCCAAGGGTCGAGGAAATCCCTGACCTCCCCACGCGCGCGAAGAACGCCGTGAAGGCATTCGCCGACCTCCTGGATGCCCTCCTCCTGGCCCCGAAGGAGCCGGTCCTTGCCTTCTGCGAGAGCCTGCTCGAGACGAGCGGCTACGGGGACTGGCTCGACCAGCCCGAGAACAAGGAGCGGCTGGAGAACGTCACCGAGTTCCTCGCCAAGGCCGCCAAGTTCGACGCCGAGAACCCAGAGGGCGACCTGGCGCTCTTCATGCAAGGCGTCGCACTGGTCTCGGACGTGGATAACCTCGACCGCTCCGCCGACGCAGTGACGCTGATGACCCTCCACGCCGCCAAGGGGCTCGAATTCCCCGTCGTCTGCCTCACGGGCGTGGAGGAGAACCTCCTCCCCCACTACAACGCCCTGATGTCGCCCGAGCAGATCGAGGAGGAGCGGCGGCTGTGCTACGTGGGGATGACCCGCGCGAAGCAGGAACTCGTGCTGAGCGCTGCCCAGTGGCGCGCCCAGGGCGGGAGCAACTGGGAGCGCGAGCCCTCCCGCTTCCTCTTCGAGCTTCAGCCCGACGTGTTGGACAAGGCCGGCCGCCGCGCCCTCGCCGCCGTGGGGCCGGCCGGCAAGGGCGACGAGCTGGCGGAAGAAGATGATGACGCATTCGCGCCGCGCCAGCGTCCACGCAAGCCAAGAGCCGCCTCCCCCAGCCCTAAGCCGCCCCGCACGGAGGGCGCCGGCTTTGCCGTGGGCGACCGCGTGCGCCACCCACAGTTCGGCATCGGACGCATCGTCACGCTCCAGACCTCAGAGAAGCTCACCCTGGCCACCCTGGCCATGCAAGGCGGCGGAAAACGCGTCGTCGCCCTCGAATACGCCCAACTGGAAAAGCTCTAAATAACTCGCCACGATTTCGACTCGATATTCGCAAATCGTGAGCTGGCAATGTGTTGTGGAGCCGTGTAGAATTAGCCCCCACTGGGTGTATGTTGGTTTCCGACCACCAGTGGGGGCCATGAG
>VGYV01000961.1 GCA_016872855.1 Planctomycetota bacterium | reverse complement strand
CGGCTTGGCCGCGTGGAGAGCGAACAGGGCGGCGTGGAGGGCCGCGTAGCAGGCCCCGGCCAGCCACCAGAGGAGCCTTGGGCCGGAGCGCTCGAAGAACGCCCAGCCGCCCGCGACGAAGAGGCCAAGCATCGCCCACAGGCTAGTCAGCGCCCGCGCCGTCACGGGCGCGCCTCCAAGCCTGAGCATGGGATACGGGAATGGAGCGAAGAGCACGATCGCCACGCCGATGAGCACATACTCACCCACCAGCGCCAAGGCGAGCCATCGCAGCGGCGTCGGCCACTGGCGGTGTGGCTTCCGGGCCAGCCACGCGGCCACCACGGCCACGGCCCAGGCGGCCCACAGGCCGAGCTTCAGGAGGTCAATGAGGTCGAAGGCCTCGGGCTTGACCTTCGTCGGCACCAGGTAGAGCGCTCCGCCGAGGAGTAGGAAGCAGCCGGCCGCGCCCAGCCACCACCAGCGCCTCCGGCCGGCCATCGCGAGGGCCGCCACGAGAAGGCCGACAATGGCCCAGAGGCTCAGGGTCTCGGCCGTGCGGGCGGGTGTGCCGCCGCCCAGGCCAAACCAGTCGAAGGGGCCGAACATCAGGAAGGCAACGAAGAAGTAACCGGCCGCGCCCAGCCACCACCAGCGCCGCCGCCCGATCACCGCGAGGACCGCTAAGAGCAGACCCTCGAGAGCCCAGATGCCCACAATCTCAGGCGTGCGCAACGGCTTGTCCCCGCCCAGGATGAGCCAGTCGAAGGGCCCGAACATCAGGATGAGGGCGGCGAGGAGGAAGTAGGCGGCCACGCCGAGAGCGGCGTACCAGGGCACGGGCCACCGCAGATGCGGCTTCTTGTCAACCCAGAAGGCGGCGAGCGCCAGGGCGCATGTGGCCCAGAGGCCGATGTGGAACTCGAGATAGGTCTTGAACGTGTGGGGTGCGAGGAGTGAGACGAAGATGCCGCCGAGCGCGCCGCCGGCGGAGACCATCAGGTAGAAGCTCGTGAGGTGCTTCGGGCGGGGCTTCAGGCGCACCAGTTCGCCGTGGCAGACCATGCAGCAGGCGAAGAGACCGAGCGAGTAGCCCAGAATCTGCGTCCAGGCCACTGCCGGGTCGGACGCCTTCCCAAGCCAGGCGCCGAGGCCCAGCCAGGTGAGGATCTGGCGGACGGTCACGTCGGCGTCCACCCCCGCGCGCAGGAGCCAAAGCATGGCCAGGACGCCGCCGGCCATCAGCGCCCACCAGACGGGGCGGACGTACCACCGCTCGTTGTCGAAGCAGATGATGAACGACAGGAGGTAAAGGCTGAGGGGCAGGACCCAGAAGAAGGGGACGACGGCGACGTCGAGGCACATCTGGTTGGTGACGGCGAGGAACATGGTGGAGCCGCAGGCTGGGAGCGCGAGCCACATGAGGCGGCGGCCCCAGCCGGGCGAATCGCCGCCATTTCCGATTTCCGATTGCTGATTGCCGATTTCGGACACGACAAGCTCGGCGTGCGCCTCCGGCAGCAAGCCGCCCTCTGGGCCGGCTTGCGCGCGGAGCGCGCAGTAGCCGGTGAGGACGGCCACGGCAGCGAAGGCCAGCGACCAGAGGAGCCCCTGAGTGCGCAGGTCAAGGCTCGGCTCGAAGACGAACGGGAAGCTCAGGAGCGCGAGGAGCGAGCCGACGTTCGACAGGGCGTACAGGCGGTAGGGCGAACGCCCGGGGTGGGTGCGGGTGAACCAGGCCTGCATGAGCGGGCTGGTCGTGGCCAGGACGAAGTAGGGGAGGCCCACGCACGCGCCCAGGAGGAGGAGAATCTGCCAGGTGGGGTTGCCCTCGGCGGAGGGCTTCCAGCGGTCGCCGGGCACGATGGGCAGGAGCAGCACGGCTGCGGCGAGCACGGCCAGGTGGACGAGCATCTGGCGGCGGGGCGACAGCTTCGTCGCCACCACGTGCGCGTACGTGTAGCCGCCCAGCAGCAGCACCTGGAAGAACAGCATCGCCGTGGTCCACACGGCCGGTGTGCCGCCGAACCAGGGGAGGATGAACTTGCTGATGAGGGGCTGGACCTGGAAGAGGAGGAACGCGCTGAGGAAGATGGTCAGGGCGTATCGCAGCAAGAAGGGTCTCCTGGGGAGAGCCGCCGTCTCCAGAACACACCGGCTGTCACTTGCCTGCATTATAGTGCGCGGCGTCCGGCCGTTCAAGGGCCGCAAGCCCTTCGCCGGAATCGGGGGCCGTGCTCATTCGCCCTACCCGCCACCCCGAGCGCCACCAGGCCGAGTCCTGCCAGCCCCGCCAGGAGCAGGCACACGCCGCCCAGGCCGAAGCTCGGCACCAGCACCGAGCTCACCGCCAACGCGCCCAAGCACGCGCCGAAGAGGTCCAGCCCGTAGAGCGCCCCTGCCGACCCCGCGCCCCGCGAGTGCAGCGCCGCCGCCAGCGGAAACTGGAGGCCCCCCACCCCGCCCCCCCCGCGCCCCGCC
>VGYV01000960.1 GCA_016872855.1 Planctomycetota bacterium | reverse complement strand
CTCATGGCCCCCACTGGTGGTCGGAAACCAACATACACCCAGTGGGGGCTAATTCTACACGGCTCCACAACACATTGCCAGCTCACGATTTGCGAATATCGAGTCGAAATCGTGGCGAGTTATTTAGCGGAGCCTTCGCTCTCGCCAATCGTCCTCGTCCTCGTCCATCGTCCTCGTTCCCGGCTCTCCTCGCCGCAAGTAAGGGAATCGAGGACGAGGGACGAGGACGAGGGACGAGGACGATACACAGCCCTGCTCGCTACACAGGATTCCGGACCATACCGACTGTTTGACTACCCGCCGATGCGGGCTATAATGAGGGGTAACTGACGAAAGGAGCACCTGTCATGCCGACCTTGCGAGCTGCCGTCCGCGCTCTGGCGGCGTTCCTACTGGTTCTGCCGGCCTTGGCCGCGGGCGGGGCGCCGCCGCAGCCGGAGGACCGCGAGGCGGTGCTGCCGCCCGACCCGCTGAAGCGGAAGATCGAGCCGCGCGCGCTCAAGCGCCTGCTGGCGGAGCTGAAGGACATAGGGAAGCCGCTGGACGGGGAAGGCGGGCGGCTGGAGATCGCCGGCCTGTTCGCGTACTTCCGCGAGACACGGGCAGTGCCCACGCTGGTGGAGATCGTGCAATCGCCGAGGGAGCCCATGGCGCTCAAGACCGCGTGCCTGTGGGTGCTGGGCGAGATCGGCAGCCCGCTGGCCATGCCGGCCTTCCAGTATGCGCTGATGAGAATCTATGATGGCAAAGACAGCGCGTGGACGCAAGCCGAGATGACGACGGTGGAGGCCGGGGGCAAGGAGAAGACGATCTCGCTGCGCGAGATGTGCGAGGCCCGCCTGGGCCGGCTGGCCGAGGCCGTGCTCCTGAAGCAGCATGCGGACGACCCGCCGCGCCTGGTGGACGTGTTGCTCGAGCCCCTGGTGAAGGGGGTGACGCCGGACAAGCCGCCCGACGAGGGGGACAAGCGGGAGTACGACTGGGGGCGCCTCCGCGCGGCGCTCATCTCGGTCGCCGCCGTGGGCGACCGCTCGCCCACGGCCGTCAAGGCCCTCGCCGACGTGGTGCGGGCCGACGACAATTACTATCCGTGGGACTTCAAGGTCATTGCCGCCGAGGCCCTGAGCACGATCCTGGTCCGCCGCTTCCATGAGCTGAAGGGCCTGAAGGCGAAGGACAAGATCTCCGACGAGATCGCCGGAGCGCTCATCCAGGCATTCGGGGTCACGGACATCCCCGAGGTGCGCGAGGTGGGCGGGAGGGCCCTCCGCGAGGCGGGGCGGGCCGATCGCGCGGCCAAGGCCCTCGTCTCTGTGCTCAAGGCCCTTCCAGGCAGCCAGCCCGGCGCCCCGCCCGACCCCACGCGGCGCGTGCGCTACCGCTGCATCGAAGCCCTGGCCTGCCTCGAGAGCAAGGACGCCGCCGAGTACTTGGCCTTCCTGATGTTCGACCCCGACCGCAACGCGCGCTGGCGCGCCGCCGTGGCGCTGGGGATGTGCGGCGACGAGCGCGCGGCCAAGCTGCTCCGCACGCTGCTGAAGGACAGCGACCCCGTGGTCCGCCTCAAGGCGGTCATGGCCCTCAGCCGCCTCGGGGCCTTCGACGCCCTGGCCGACCTGGTGGTGGCGATGGAGGACCCCGACTACCGCGTGCGCCGCCAGGCGGCCGCAGGACTCGGCCGCCTCGGCCTCCGACAGGCCATCCCAGTCCTCACCGAACGGGGCCTGAAGGACAAGAGTGCCTGGGTCCGCGCCGTCTCCGTCGTCGCCCTGGGCCAGATCAAGAAGGGCGAGGGGATGAAGGCCGTGCCGCCCATGCTCGCCGACCAGGACCCCGGGGTCCGGCGAACCGCCGTCCAGGTCCTCGGCAAGTTCCTCAACCCCGCCGCCACCTCGGCGCTGGTCAAGGCGCTGGCGGACCCCGACGAGGGGGTGCGGGCCGATGCCGGCCGAGCCGTGGCTGAGCGGCTTCAGAGCAGCCCGCGGGAGGTCCTGCCACAACTGGCCGACGCCATCGCGGGGTCGAAGGGGCCGGCGCGCCTCGCCGCGGTCCAGTGCGTGGACGCCGATTACCGCAAGGCGCGGCCGGCGCAGGGGCAGGACCCGAAGCGTCGCGCCCTCTACGACCGCCTGCTCGACGGCCTGAACGCCCCCCTCGCATCGGGCCTGCACGCCGCGCTGGCCGACGAAAACCCCAAGGTCCGCGCCGCGGCCGGCAAGCTCCTCATGGACCACGCCTGGGCAGTGAAGAGCAAGGAGCTGATGACCCCCGTCGCGGCCCTCGGTGCGGACCTCGACCGCGAGGTGCGCAACATAGGCGTCCTCGCCCAGAACTACCTGAGAACCCTCCGCTGAGTGCCCCGGCAGCACTTCGGCCATCCGAGGCTCGTGCCACACACAAGAGCCTGTCCTCAGCGCCGCGGAACGGCCGGTTGTGCAAAAAAGACACCCGCTGTCTTTT
>VGYV01000959.1 GCA_016872855.1 Planctomycetota bacterium | reverse complement strand
TCGACACCGGCCTCTACGACACCTTCCACACCTACGACATCACTTACCGCTACGCCAGCGGCGTCGTCTTCCACATCAAGAGCGGCGGCACCGGCCTCCGCTTCGAGGGCACCGACGGCTGGGTCGAAAGCCCTTCGTGGACCGCCCCCATCCGCGCCAGCCGCCCCGAACTCCTCACGCAGCCAATCCCGCCCGATGGCGTGCACCTCTTCACCTGCCCCGCGGGCGAGCACCGCAACTTCCTCGACTGCGTGAAGAGCCGCAAGGAGCCCTACTTCCCCGCCGAGGTCGGCCACCGTTGCGCCAGCGTGTGCCACCTGGGCACCATCTCGATGCTCCTCGGCCGCAAGCTCAAGTGGGACCCCGTGACCGAGACCTTTGCGGGCGACGATGAGGCCAACCGCATGCGCTCCACCCCGCTCCGCGAGCCGTGGACCCTGTGAGGTTGGAGGGTGCCAGGTCCGCGGGCCGCGCCGACAGGCTACAGACCGCCAATCCCCCTGCCCCTGGGTTTGGCACCCTGTAGGCCACGAGGCTGTTGCCACAAGAGTTTGCTGGGTAAGTGCTTACGGCGCGCAACAGGCATTCGGCGACGCCCTACAGGGTGCCAACCGGCCTCGCCGACAGCCGCGAAGGCCGCACCAAGGACGTCCGCCAGGTCAGGGAGAAGTACGGCCCGCCACAATGAAGGTCCACTGGACGGACACGGCGCAAGGCCACCTCGACTCGATCCACCGATACATTGCCCAGGATTCCACCGAGTATGCGTTGCGAGAAAAGTCCCGAGTTACGACCTGACCCCCAGCCCCCGTACCACGCGCATCAGGGGACGCGAGTCTTGAGGCAATGGGGAAAGTCCAACTGAAGGCCCTACGCCATACCCGCCGGGCTACGGGGTGAACGTGACTTCAGGGACGGTGATCTTGCCAGTCCAGACGCCCTTGAGGCCAAGCGTCTTGGCGTCGTCGGCGTTGGAGAGGGTCACTTTCACCCTGTACTCGCCCTTCTTGCCCAGCGGGATGCTGAAGTGCTGTGGGCCGACGTTGCGCGCCGCGCCCGGGGCCAGCTCGGGATAGTCCGATGCCTGCGGAGCGCGAAGCCGCGCCCTCTCAAGCCAACTGTAGAGGTCCAACTGCGCCCCCGTGCCGTCGGGCGCGACGACGGTCACTGCCAGCGTGCGCGCCCCGACATAGGTGTTGACGCGCACGGGGCGGTCGCCGACGTTCTTCACTGAGACGAAGCCCGTCGCCGTGTCCCCCCCGGGCGTGAGCGATACGAGGCACGACGCGGCCAGGCTGTTCACCGGCTCGCTCCACTTCCGGCTCTCCAACGCCGCCAACTGCGCCTTCACAGCGTCCAGCTTCGACTTGTCCTGGCGGAGCAGCGGGTAGTTGAGGGGATACGCGCCGCTGGCGTCCTTCGACTTGAGTATCCAGATGCCCTCCTGGCCGTCGTTGAACGAGATCATCGCGCTGTGCACCAGCCCGCCGGCCGGCATCGGGCTGAACTTCACCTTCGCCTCTTTGAGCTCCTTCGGCCCCTTGAGCACTTCGCTCACCGCGACCACTCCGGTGCCTGCTGCCTTGTCCACCTGCGTCATCTTGCCCACCACCACGGCATCGGCATCCGCCATGAGGATCTCGGGCGGAACATAGGCCCAGCTTGCGGCCGCGGGCGCGGTCCAGCAGGCAAAGCCGACACAACAAGCGACGACCAAGCCGATAGGTCTCATGCAAGGCTCCTTCCCACGTTAGGGTCTGGGGGGCCGCAACGGCCCCCACGATTGGACGCACGCTCGGTCAGGCGAGTTCCCAGTGCTCGTTGACGACGACCTCCCGTGAGTTGTAGAATGTGTCGCGTAAAGAGAGGTGGTGGATCATGTGTCCGGCGGATCGTGTCAGAGCGTTGCCGTGCCTTCTGCTGCTTCTCGCGGCCATCGGCTGCGGCGAAGGCAAGGCCGGTCCCGCCGAAGAGGCCAAGCGCCCCAGGTATCGGTTCCCCGAGATCATGGTGATCGTGTACGCCGACTTCCCCAACGAGCCCGAGCATCAACTGGCGTTGGCGAAGTACACGGCCAGCAAGGGCTTCAACTGCGTCGAGGCCGAGATGGATAAGCTGGACGTCTGCCGCAAGGCCGGCCTCCTGGTGCGCCTGGGCAGCAACGACATCAACAAGATGCTCCAGGCCGCTCCGAAGCTGAAGGACGATCCGGCCGTGTTGGGCTACTTCATCTCCGACCGGCGCACCCGCTCGGCCTTTCCCGGCTTCGCCCAGATCGCCCGCGCCTTCGAGGCTGCCGACCCGAATCATCCCACGCTGTTCATCAACCGGGCCGAGTACAACCAGTTCCCCGAGTTCGCCGACGTGGTGAAGCCGATGGTGCTCGACTACTACCACTACCACTGGTGGCACAAGAACCACCCCGAGCGGTACTACCTGTACCTGCGCATGTTCCGCGACCTG
>VGYV01000958.1 GCA_016872855.1 Planctomycetota bacterium | reverse complement strand
GATCCAGCGCCGGCACAGGTGTATTTCGGCGTAAGTCCTTGCCATGCCTATGCTGAGGGAGGTAGAAGGGTTCCTCGGCTTGGCGCCCCCCTTGTGGGCACCCACAAGAAAGCCCGGAGAGCCTCTTTCTGGTTACGGATTACGGATTATGCATTACGGATTCCTCTCTGAGGGGAATCCCGCGTGCTTGTCGAAGACTTCGACTACACCCTCCCCCCCATGTTGATCGCCCAGCACCCCGCCGCTCGGCGGGACGAATCGCGCCTCCTCGTGCTCCGCCGCGATTCGGGCGCGGTCGAGCATCGGCGCTTCCACGACATCGTCGAATACCTGGCGCCCGGCGACCTGCTGGTGCTCAACGACACGAAGGTCATCCCCGCCCGCCTGATCGGCCAGAGGGCGACGGGCGGGCGCGTCGAGGCGCTCCTCGTCGCGCCCGAGGGCGACGTGTGGCGCGCCATGCTCAAGGGCTCCGCCCGCGTCAAGCTCGGCGAGAAGCTCTCCTTCGAGGGCGGAGCCATCACCTGCACCTTCTACGGCCGGCTGCCCGACGGCCAGGTGCACTTGGCGTTTTCCCTAAGCCACGGCGAGATGATGGCGGCCCTCGGGCGCGTTGGCCGCGCACCGCTCCCGCCGTACATCAAGCGCCCAAGCGGCGACGACCCCGACCGCGCGGCGGACATGGAGCGCTATCAGACCACATATGCCCGGTGCCCCGGCGCCGTGGCCGCGCCGACCGCCGGGCTGCACTTCACTCCCGAGGTCTTCGCCGCGCTCGACGCGAAGGGCATCCGCCGCACCACCCTCACACTCCACGTCGGCCTCGGCACGTTCAAGCCCGTCACCGCCGAGCGGGTCGAGGACCACGTGATGCACGCCGAGTGGTTCGAGTTGCCCGCCGCGGCGTCTCAAGCCATCGCCGACACGCGGGCCGCGGGCCGCCGCGTCGTCGCCGTCGGCACTACGGCTGCCCGCGTCCTCGAAACGGTCGCTCACCCGCTACAGCGAGGTATGGTGTCAGGTCTTTACAATTTACTTTTCCCGCACGCGAGCGGCAAGGCCGAAATAGTAAATTGTAAAGACCTGACACCGGTGACGCCTGTGACGGGCTGGACTGATCTCTTCATCACCCCGGGCTTCGAGTTCCGCGTGGTGGACGCGCTGCTCACCAACTTCCATCTGCCGCGCTCGACCCTCCTGATGCTCGTCGCGTCCTTCGTGGGCCGCGAGCGCGTCCTCGCCGCCTACGAAGAGGCCAAGCGTCTCGCCTACCGCTTCTACAGCTATGGCGACGCGATGCTGATCCTGTGACCCCGCGGTTGACGCGGCGGGGATTCCGGCTACAATCAGGGAGAGCAGCATTTCCGGGCCGCGGGAGACTGCTGGAGGAGGACCGTACGTTGGGCCGCCTGGAGGACTTCTTGAAGCTCCGTGCGCGCACTCCGAGCGCGCCGGAGGCTGCTGAGGCGCCACAGCCCCTGCCCTCCGCCGGGCCGGGCGTGGAGTTCCTCTGGCCCCGCGGCGCCCCAGGTGCCGTGGGCACCCGCGAGGTGGACCGCCCAACCCTCACCGTGTGCCTCCCACCGCCTGAGCTGGCCACGGGCGCCGCCTGCATCATCTGCCCGGGCGGGAACTACTGGGACATCGCGGGCGACGCCGAGGGGCGCGACGCGGCCCTCTGGCTCAACTCCCTCGGCGTGGCAGGCTTCGTCCTCAAGTACCGCCTCGCCCCCAGCTACCACCACCCCTGCCAGCTCCAGGACGGCCGCCGCGCCATCCGCCTCGTCCGCCACCGCGCCGCCGAGTGGGGCGTGGACCCCTTCCGTGTCGGCATCATGGGCTTCTCGGGCGGCGGACACCTCGCCTCGACCGTCGCCACCCACTACAGCGACGGCGTCCCCGACGCCGAGGACCCCGTTGACCGCCTGAGCTGCCGCCCGGAGTTCGTCATCCTGGCCTACCCTGCCATCTCTCTGGCACCGAAGTACGCGCACGAGCCGACCCGCGACAACCTCCTCGGCGCCGACGGCGCCAAGTCGAAGCACCTCGAAAGCCTGTCCAACGAACGCCAGGTCACCCCCGCCACGCCGCCCACCTTCCTCGTCCACGCGGGCGATGACAAGGTGGTGTTGCCCGAGAACAGCCTGCTCTTCTTCGTCGCCATGCGCCGCATGGGCGTCCCCGGCGAACTCCACATCTACGAGAAGGGCGGCCACGGCTTCGGCCTCGCCACCAGCGACCCAATTCTCTCGTCCTGGACCCAGCGCTGTGCCGACTGGCTTCGCCGCCGCGGCCTGCTCGAGAAGCGGCAGTGACCCCCTCCCGAAGTCCCAAGGGGACGCAGAGAACTGCTGAGAAATGCGGGCTAGCGCCGCTGCCGCCTGGTGTAAAGCTCCGAACAAAGAAGACAGAATCCGCCCGCCCGCCGCGTCCGGCCACGGGGCGCCGCGGCTCACGCGCGCGG
>VGYV01000957.1 GCA_016872855.1 Planctomycetota bacterium | reverse complement strand
TTTCCGCCGGCGCCGTTGAGCAGGATGTCCACGTGCCCGAAGCGTTCGAGCACGGCGTCGCGGGCCGCCTCAATGCTGTCGCGCTTCAGCACGTCGCAGGCCAGGCCAACGGCCTCGCCGCCGGCCTTCTCGACCTCCTGTGCGACGGCCTTGGCAGCGTCCTCGCGGATGTCGAGAAGGGCCAGCTTCACGCCCACGGCGCCGAGCGCCTTCGAGACCGTGCTGAACAGCACGCCGCCCGCGCCCGTGACGACGGCGACCTTGCCGTCGAGGCCGAACAGGCCGCGCAACTCATCGCCTGTCATCGGTCATCCTTTCCTGAAGGGGTCAATGTGCCGGCCGAGGTGGCTCTCCAGGACGCGCGCGTATGCCTCCTCGTTCTGCCGCAGGGCATCGAACAGGTGCTCGCGGAACCGCCACGAGCCGTCGCCCCGCTTCGCATTGAGCACGGAGCCATAGGTAACGTGCAGCACCTCCCGCGTGTCGAATTGGTCGAGGAGGCCGGGCAGCTCGGCGTCTCTGAGGTGGGCGATTCGCGGCACCCTGCCCAGCTCGGCGGAGACGTGGTACGACGCGCGGTCCGCCTCGTAGTGCTCGCAGGCGAAGTCGAGAATCTCGCGGAATAGCTCGGGCGCGACGCGGGCGATGGCGCGGAGCGCCTCCACGTAGCTCGTCCCCGCCGTCTTCACGTGCACCAGCTCCCCCGCGCACCTCGCCGCAATGGGGTAGATGGAGAACTTGTCGCTGCCCGAGTGAATGCTGAGCTTGTATGGCCCCAGAGCGCGGGCGATGGCTGCGTGCTGGGCGAACGACGCCTCGAAGGCCGCCAGATCGCCGATGTAGTCCACGCCCTTCTCGAACCGCCCGACGAAGCGCGGCGCCAGGCTCACCCACCTCACGCCCAGCCGCCGCAGCTCGCTCGCCACGAACCAGTGCTCGAACGGCGAGGTCGGCGACGCCGTCTCGTCCACCGACATCTCCAGCTCGAAGGGCTGGTCCCCCTTACGTTCGGCGAGGTGGCGGTAGAGGCGGACGGTGTGGGCAATGGCCCTGCCATACTTTGCCGCCGCGCGCAGCAGGTCGGCCTCGGTTGCCTCAAGGGTCAGCCCCGCCTCGACCTCCACGCGCTTGCCCGCGTAGGCCGCGCGGCAATCGGCGGCGGTCGTCTCCAGGGGGTCCCAGGGCAGGGCGGCGAACTTCCCGGGGAGTTGGGCGGCGGGCGCGGCGTCCGCCCCATCGTCCACCTGGGCGCCGGGGTCAATCGTGAAGAGCGTGAAGCCCGCGGCGACACACGCATCAATGTCCTCGGTCGTCTTCAGGTGGTCGGCATCGGAGCCGAAGCCATCGCGGAAGCCCTCCTGAAACACCCCCCACATCGCGTCGTCGAGCACCTCGTGCGGCGAGCGCCCGGTCCGCGTCATCTCGCGGATGGACTGCTGGGCGAAGAAGGGCCGCAGCCCCGAGCCCGCGACGGCTCGCACGTGGCCCGGCGTCGCCAGCCCCAGGCGGTCTCCCAGCCCCACCGACGTGGCGAGCCCCATGCACCGCGGCACCAGGAAGGGCAGGCGAGCCCGCAGCGCCGCCGCATTGGCCGCGCTCCGGGGACACAGCTTCACCGTCACACGCACGCCCTGCACGTCATACGTCTCGGGCGTCCCCTCGAAGTCCTGGGCGGAGGGCGGCACGGCCAGTGCATCGTAGACAAGGCCGAGATGTCGGTCATAGCGGCTGCGGGCCAGGAAATAGATGACCCGGCCGTGTCCCGCGATGGAGCGTGGATACACCTCCATGTCGCAGGCCAGGGAGAGTTCGCCCGCGAGGCGCGCGGGCGCCTTGAGCTTCGGGGCCAGCCCTTCGGTCACCAGCAGCATCTGGAGTTCGAGCATCGGGGCCTCGGACAAGGACGCGAGAGCGCTTGCGGCGGCTTCATTCTACTGGTTGCTTGGGCCGAGTCAAGCAGCGGCGCCACCCCGTTTGGAGTCCCGCCTTCAGGCGGTCTTTTCTGGGACCCTGGGGCCTGGACCACGCTCGCCGCCTAAAGGCGGGACCCCGAGCCGCGAATCCCACCGTTTGGAGTCCCGCCTTCAGGCGGTCTTTTCTGGGACCCTGGGGCCTGCGCCACGCTCGCCGCCTAAAGGCGGGACCCCGAGCCGGGAATCCCACCGTTTGGAGTCCCGCCTTCAGGCGGTCTTTTCTGGGACCCTGGGGCCTGGACCACGCTCGCCGCCTAAAGGCGGGACTCCGAGCCGGGAATCGCCCCGTTCGGAGTCCCGCCTTCAGGCGGTCTTTTCTGGGACCCTGGGGCCTGCGCCACGCTCGCCGCCTAAAGGCGGGACTCCGAACCGGGAATCCCACCGTTTGGAGTCCCGCCTTCAGGCGGTCTTTTCTGGGACCCTGGGGCCTGCGCCGGCCCATCCGCCTGAAGGCGGGACTCCGAACCAGGAATCCCGCCGTTTGGCGTCCCGCCTTCA
>VGYV01000956.1 GCA_016872855.1 Planctomycetota bacterium | reverse complement strand
CGTCGCCGGCCGCCAGCTCCTCTTCCTGGGCGGACGCACGGCCTGGGCCTACTGCGTGGACGCCGAGACGGGCGAGCAGGTATGGGCCAGCCCGATCAACACGTGGGTGGACAGCACGCCAGCCTTTGCGGTGGTGGACGGGCGGCCGATGGTGTTCGTGGGCAGCTACAACTACTTCATCTTCGCGCTCGACGCGGCGACGGGCAAGGAGGTCTGGCGCTACCGCACGCGGGGCATCGTCCAGGGCTCGCCCGCCCTCGCCACGATGGGTGAGGAGCCGGTCGTGTGCGTCAACTCCCTCGACGACCACGTCTACGTCGTCGCCGCGCGCGACGGGCGGTTCCTCTTCCGCTACCACCTGGGCAAGTTCCCCTGGAGCCACTACCAGAAGGGCAAGACCATCTGGTCGTCGTGCGTTGTCGGCACACTGGCGGGCAAGCCGACCCTCGTTGCCCCGTCCTACAGCGGCGTCGTCCACGCCTTCGCCGTCGGGAGCCGCGACGACAACGCCGGCCCGCCGCGCGAGAGCTTCTGGGACGCTCTGGGCGAGGCCTACACCATCCCAGTCGTCCTCCTCGTCGTCGCCGTTCTCGTCTTCACCCTCATCCGCCTCGTCAGGGCTCGCCGGGGGACGGCTCCATAGTGTGGGGGTGAGCCGGGGCTTCCATCGCCACACTATGGACAGAGAGGAGAGGGGGCGGTGCAATCAACCGATCGGGCGACCAGTCAGGAGATCCGCCATGAGGCGTCGGGGCAGTCGAGGCGAGGAGGCACATCGCCCAACTTCTTGCAGAGATTGAACACACGCGGCAGGAGCTCATCATCCAGCGCCGCGGGCAGGATGTCGCCGTGCTCGCGCCCTTTCGGGAGCGACGCCTCACCGCCGGGCAGAAGAGGTGGGTCTTTGATGGCCTGGGGGGATTCGGGCCGGCCAGAGGCCCGCCAGGCGCGCCAAGACCGGCGAAGCCCTGGTCGAGGAGGGAAGGGAGCGATGAGCGACGAGGTGGTGATTGACGGCTCGGGGGCCCAGACGGCTAGAGCGTTGAGACGGGATGCACGTCGAGCGTGATCACGACCTTCTCACGTGAACCTGGGAGGCAATGTCGCCAGCCCCTCCTTCAGCGCGGTCTGGATCCTGTCCATCAGTCGAGCAGGGTACTCAGTCAAGCGGTACCGCACGGCCTCCGGTGACACGTTGAAGATCTTCACCAGGAGCGCCACAAGACGGTCAATGAGTTCCTGCCCGGACAGTGCACCTGGGCCATCGCGCAGGCCGGCGTAGATTCCGGCCGCCTGCCGTTCCACGGACTGCATTGGCAGCAGAAGGGCGGCTGCGAACCTCCTTGCATTCGCCTCAGCGGCCTTCCAGTTCTCTATGCTGAGATAGAGGCGAATCGCGTCCTCGAGGCTCGTCGCCTTCGAGAGGTGGCGGAAGTGCAGGACATAGTGGCCGACCTCCTCAGCGATCGTGAATCGGTATCTGTGCTCATTCGGGTGATCGAACAGCCCCGTGTCTATGACAATCACCGGCTGGCCCCGCCTATCCCTGCCCAGGAGGCCGTCAACACCGAAACGCGCACGCAAGGCGGGGATGGGACGGAAACTCAGGCCGAGCGCATACTCGGCAACCCAGTCAATATCCACTGCCGTCACAGGCACCGTGTAAGGGTACACATGCCTGTAGACGTCCCTTAGGAGGGTCTCAGCCCTCTCCTCAATCTCCCGAACCAAGTATTCTCGGACAATCAAGGGGGGCCTCCCGAACAGGGGTTCAGAAATGCTTGTTGATGTAGTCAATCAGCTCGCGGATCTGGCTATCACTCAGCCTCTTTCCTTCGGTCGTCCTGAGCAAGAGAGGAACGACCGGCCGAGTGGCAGCGTACTCCGCGACATCGGCGGGTACCGACGGCTTCTGAGCCTTGGCGGCAAGGTCATGGAACCGGTGCCACTCCTCTGACTTGTCGGTGATTCCGAGCGTCTCGGCAATCTCCCTGAGCCGCGCCGCATCCCTTGGCGGCTTGGTCTTCCCCGTCTCCATGTTCGAGTAGTTGGACGGCTGGAACCCAAGCAGCGCAGCGAACGTGCGCAGCCCGTACCCAGCCTTGAGACGCAAGGTTCTCACGAACTCGCCCCACGTCAACTCGCGCCCCTTGGCCATCTCCTGCCCTCTTTTGCTCACGCGGAGGACCCCCCTTATCGTTATGCCTAAGTATAACACATGCGCCGCGAATGTCAAGAGGGACTTCCACGAAAGACCGGAGAGAAGCGATCATGCCCTGTCCGTCCCTTTGGCCTCAGAGCATCGAGATGGGGTCTACGTCGAGGGTGACAGTGGCCTTGCCGGCGGCGCCGGCGTGGGGACGGAGGGCGCGGGCGACGGCGTGGATGGCCCGGCGGTCGCGGGCCTTGACGAGGAGCTGGCAGCGGGTTTTACCATGCAGGTTGGCGAGGGGGCAGTCGGCAGGGCCGAGGACTTCGAG
>VGYV01000955.1 GCA_016872855.1 Planctomycetota bacterium | reverse complement strand
GCCCCCGAAGGGGGCGTTTCAGGGCGATTGAATCGCCCCCGTTGGGGGCTCTATGCCAGGTTGGCCTTGTCCCAGGGCTCCCGTTGGTCGCCCTGGGCTACGGCTGGACCACCCCCTTCGGGGGCTGACCGGGGGCCACGAGAAGATGTGGGCAAAGACCAGGCCGGAGCGGGGGTTGCAGAGGCGGCGGCGTTCGGGTAATCTACTGCATCCCTGGGGCAGAAAAGGGGACATTCTCCTTTTCTGTGGGCAACCCACTTGTGAAGGATGGCCTGCGATGAAGATGGTGAGGATTCGGGAACTCGGCCGCGACGTGTCGTGCCTGGGCATGGGCTCGATGATCTTCGCGCCGGAGCGCAAGGGACTGGTCTTCGAGCTGCTCGACCGCTTCGGCGGGCACGGCGGGAACCTGATCGACTCGTCGGAGGTCTATGGCGGCGGCAAGTCGGAGTTGGCCATCGGCCTCTACATGGCGGAACGCAACTGCCGCAAGGACTGGGTGATCCTAGACAAGGGCTGCGCCGCGGTTTCGCTGGTCACGACCGAGAACATCCGCAAGGCCATCGCGGGGAACCTCCAGCGCCTGGGCACCGACTACATTGACCTGTGGGTCGCCCACCGCGACAACCCGGCCGTGCCCGTGGGCGACATCGTGGAGACGCTGAACGACGAGGTGGCGAAGGGGCGCATCCGGGCGTTCGGGGGGTCGAACTGGTCGGCTGCCCGCATCCGCGAGGCCAACGAGTATGCGGCGAAGAAGGGGCTGATGGGCATGGCCGTCTCCAGCCCCCACGTCTGCCTCGCCACGGCCGCCGAGCCGTTCTGGGCCGACTGCACGCAGGCGAGCGAGGCCGACATCGCGTGGCACGCGGCGAGCGGGGTGCCGCTGGTGGCCTGGTCGAGCCAGGCCCGCGGCTTCTTCCTCGACACGAGCGGCCCGGATGAGACGAACGCGGACCTGCGGCGGGTCTACCATCCGATCAAGGAGAACTTCGAGAAGCTGGCCCGCGCGCGGGCGCTGGCGAAGGCGAAGGGCGTGGCGACGATTCAGATCGCGCTAGCCTACGTGCTGAACCTGCCGGCGCCCATGATCGCGCTCGTCGGCCCGGCCACGCCCGGCGAGGTGGACTCGTGTGCGGCGGCAGCCGACTTGCGGCTCACGCAGGCCGAGATGGACTGGCTTGCGCTACGGCGGTCGGCGCTCTAGGAAACTAAGGCT
Source organism: Planctomycetota bacterium (assembly GCA_016872855.1). Lineage (GTDB taxonomy): Bacteria > Planctomycetota > PUPC01 > DSUN01 > DSUN01 > DSUN01. The sequence goes on along the minus strand of VGYV01000955.1, from coordinate 1,270 downwards.
TCGTGCGCCGCAAGTAGAGCAGGTAGGCGATGGCCACGGGGCCAAAGGCGATGCCCATGATCGCCCAGAAGGGCCAGTGCGCCTCGTGGTCCACGGGCAGCCGCACGTTCATCGAGAACAGGGCGGATGCCAGCGTCGGCCACATGAGGGCGATCATGACGAAGTTCAGCCGCTTGATCAGGTGATTGAGGTTGTTATTGACGATGGAGACGCGGGCGTCCATGAGGCCGGCGACGACGTTCGAGTGGATTTCCGCCTGCTTGACGCACTCGTTGTTGTCAATCGCGATGTCGTCCAGGAGCTCGAGTTCCTCGGGCGTGAAGGCGAACTTGGCGGCGTTGTGGCGGAGCCGCTCGATGAGCGAGCCGTTGTAGCGGATGGCGCTCACCAGGTAGACCAGGCTCTTCTCCAGGTTGAAGAGCTGGATCAGGTAATCGTTCTGGAGCGAGGTGTTCACCTTCTGCTCCAACTCGTCCGAGACCGCGTTGATGACGGCCAGATGGTCGCGGAAGTGGAAGGTGGAGCGGTAGACGACGCGCAGGAACGCCTCGCGCAGCGAGCGAATGCGGCTGAAGAACTTCGGCCGGTCGAACATCTCGACCTCCTCGTCCAGCACCAGCACCAGCTTGTCGGCGAACAGGAAGGCGCCGGTCGAGGCCACACGGAAGAGCAAGCCGTCCTCCGCGCGGTACTTCTTCGGGCGGTTCAGGATCACCGCCGCGTGGTCGGGCTCGAACTCCACGCGCGGCAGCTCGTCGGGGTCCAGGGCTGACGCCAGCGTGTGTTCGTCCACCTTCAGCTCGGCCGTCAGATACCGCTTCTCCGCGTCGTCGGGCGCGCAGAACACCAGGATCGGGCCGGCCTGGTCCTGCGACTCAGCCACTTTGCCCCCGTCGAGGGTGTAGACCTTCTTCACTGGGAGCTCTTCTGCATCAGTCGGCATCGGGGGAGCACGTCCGCCATGCCCCCGGCATTATAGCCGTGGCGGGCCGGAATGCAAGGGCAAAAAACGAGGCGAGTATGGCCCCCAATTCTGGCGCGCTTGCTGGAAGCTCCTGGGCTTGGAAAAGGGGACGTTCTACTTTTTTCGGGCGCGATGTTGGTGGCCCATCTATCATCAGGTGTTGCAGCTACTTAGTTTCTGTTGCGGAAAGCCCGGTTCGCTGAGCACAGGCCGTGGCCGCATGCGAAAGACTGGCTAAAGCCAGGACTCCGAACGGGTTCTCTCCCCGTTTGGAGTCCTGCCTTCAGGCAGTCTTGGCTTTCCGCA
>VGYV01000954.1 GCA_016872855.1 Planctomycetota bacterium | reverse complement strand
AGACGCCGGACTCGATCTTGCGGATGATGCGGGCGCGGCCCTGGTTGTCGGTGCGGACGAGGTGCCAGAAGATGGGCTGCAACTCGCCGTCCTTGAAGCGGCCGGCGTTCTCGAGCAGGACGCGCTGCTGGGGCAGCTCTAGGACGTTGAGGGCGCGGCGCATGCAGTCCACAATGTACTCGCCTGTGGCGGGGGCGTAGCGGGTCTTGATTTCGCGTTCGACCTGGCACCGAAGAAGGTTCATTTTGTCCCTCAGCTTTCGGAGCTTGCGCTTGATGAACCGGACACCATACACGCTGATGCCGAGTTCCCTGGCGATCTGGCGCTCGGGGCGGCCGGGGCGCGCGGCGACGTATTCGAGGCGGCACTTGTAGAGGGGCTGGACGAGGCCGCGGCGGCGCAGGTCGTTGAAGTCGAGGCGTATGGTCTCCGCGGAGACGCCGAGGGCCTCTGCCATCTGTTGTTTGGTCTGTGTGCCATAGTGCTCGATGATGTACTTATGCCGGTTCCTGCGGCGTTGGGCACCGTCGCGGGTCGGGAGGCCGGGCTTCCTGCCCGCGTAGAGGCCGCCGAGGCGGAGCTGCGAGCGGATTTCGACGACCTGCTTGCGGGAGATGCCGAGGCGGCGGCCAATCTCGTCGTCAGCCAGACGCGGGCCGCTTGCCACGTAGGCGCGCCGCACGTCGAGGCGTTTCCTGCGGATGCCGCAGCCGAACATCTCCCGGAAGCGTGTCTCCACGTCGGGCGGCGTCGCCGCCGCACGCTGCGCCATCTCCTCATAGGTCTCAAACAGGAAGTGGCGCCGAATCAGTGCCGCCAGGTCCGAGCCGAGCTCGGGGACCGGCGCGACCCGCTGTTCCACCTGCGTCGCCATGGCCTGCCCTCCAAGCGTCCCGCCAGATGCACGGTTCCAACTACACTCCCCGCTGGGGTAGCAGTAGCAAACTCCGTGCCACGTGACGGGTCGCCCAGGCCAAGGCGAAAAGTGCTCTAACCTCCTGTGATTGCTGTGGTTATGGTAGCATGGGTCCGTCCCATGTCTTCCCACCGCGGGTTACGCAAGCATCTGATCTGTATCGGGACGATGCGCCTCCGCGGCGGAGAAAGCCCTAAATATCGATCTGGCAGCGACTTAGGGCGACTTGGCAAATGCGATCATAACGTGCCACGCGCTCCAAGCGGTGCGCAGATGCCCGCCGCCGCTGGTGCCAGTGACAAGCAACCGTCCCATAGTCTCCCTCGCCGGGGCAATCTCCATTGTACCATGGCGAGGCGGATTGTCAATAGTTTTGTAGGAAACAAAGGGGTGGCATGGGAGCCACGAGCGGGGCATGCGGTGTAACTGGCCTCTGTGTCTACAGTTAGGACGCTCAGGATGGCGGGCGTCTGGCGGGAAGCTCCCTCAGGTGGGGAGGGCGGCGATGTAGGCGTGGATGGCTCGCGCAGCGCTCTTTCCCGCGCCCATCGCCTTGATGACGGTGGCGGCGCCGGTCACGATGTCGCCGCCGGCGAAGACGCCCCGCTTCGAGGTCTGCCCCGTCGCCTCGTCGGCCACGATGTTGCCCCAGCGGGTGGTCTGGAGGTCAGGCGTGGTCTGCGGCACGAGGGGGTTGGGGCCGTTGCCGATGGCGACGATGATCTGGTCGCAGGGGAACTCGAACTCGCTGCCCTCGATGGGCACGGGGCGTGGGCGGCCGCTCTTGTCGGGCTCGCCGAGGCGCATTCTGATGCAGCGGACGCCGCGCACCCAGCCCTTGTCGTCGCCCAGGATTTCCAGGGGGGCGACGAGGAACTCGAAGTGGACGCCCTCGTCGTGGGCGTGGTGGATTTCCTCGATTCGGGCCGGCATCTCGGCCTCTGTGCGGCGATAGAGGATGTAGACCTCGTCGGCCCCCAGGCGGAGCGCCGTACGGGCGGAGTCCATCGCCACGTTGCCGCCGCCGAAGACGACGGCCCGCCTGGCCTTGCGAATCGGCGTGTCGTGGTCGGGCCGATACGCCTTCATCAGGTTCGTGCGCGTCAGGAACTCGTTGGCCGAAAGCACGCCGTTGAACTGCTCGCCCGGAATGTCCAGGAAGTGCGGCAGCCCGGCCCCCGTGCCCACGAACACCGCGTCGTAGCCGTTTGCCAGCAGTTCGTCCACCGTCTCGAGCTTCCCCACCACGTAGTTGGTCACGATTTCGACGCCCATCTTCTTCAGCGTATCCACATCCCGCTGCACGATGGCCTTGGGCAGGCGGAACTCTGGGATGCCGTAGACAAGGACGCCCCCCGTCTTGTGGAATGCCTCGAATATCGTGACCTTGTGGCCGAGCTTGGCCAGCTCGAAGGCCGCGGTGATGCCCGCCGGCCCTGAGCCGACGACAGCGACGCGCCTGCCCGTCGGCGGCGCGATCTCGGGGATGTTCATCTCCCCCTTCTGCATCTCGTGGTCGGCGCAGAAGCGCTCGAGGTAGCCGATGGCCACGGGCTGGCCCTTCTTCGCCAGCACACAG
>VGYV01000953.1 GCA_016872855.1 Planctomycetota bacterium | reverse complement strand
GTAGTCGGCCACCCAGGGCCCCTGCGGCTTGCCGTGGCCCTTCTGCTTGATGCCGATGGCGACCTGCACGTCCGTGCGCTTCGCCACCTCGAGGAGCTTCGCCGCGATCTTCGCGCGATACACCGTGTCGCCCGTATCGGTGACGACCATCTTGAGGTCGAGTTCGGGGCACTTGAGGAGCAGTGCCAGCGCCCAGGTGTCGTCAATATCGCCTCCGATGTCCGTGTCCAGGATCACCGGTATCCTCCCCGCCGCCGTGCCCTCGGTCGCCGTCGCGGCGCAGGCGATGCCCGCGACAAACAGCCCCAATGCCCCTGCGATGCCTTCCAGCGTGAACATCGTGCCTCCTTCCTTGTCTCGGGAAAAAGGGGACAGGAACCTTTTCTGCGACGCACCCGGAGGGCCGTTCCGGGAAAAGGTTCCTGTCCCCTTTTTCCGCCTTGCACAAATGCTCGATCAGTGTAACGACGGCTATCATGCCGCGGCAGAGGGCGGGTGTCAAGGCGATGGCGCAGCATCGAGCATGGCACCTGGTCCTCACCACCCCCGGCGGCAGGCAGTTCGTCCTGGCCGAGATTGATGACTTCGGGGAGGAAGTGCGCCTGGTCCGGGAGAACCAGGAACTAATGGCCTTCCTCCGGGCCAGGTCGAGTGGCCCAAAAACCCTGTCGGAAGCCGAACCCAGGAGGCGCCTGGGCCTCCGCCCGACGACGCCTGCGCGCAACCGCCGGCGACAGCCCAGCCCGACGCGTTGAACGAGAATAATCCCGTATGGTGTCCCCTGAACCCGCTTGCCATACTTGGGGGCCACACTCTCGTCCCCCATCCCGCTTGACAACGCACCGCCGGGTTTGTAAATTGAATATCGGATGTTCAAATGTCCGCACGGAGTCTGCCGCATGCTGGAACGAACCCTGGCTCGGAAGCTCAAGGAGGCCGCATCGGCGTTTCCCGTGGTCACTGTCACCGGGCCGCGGCAGTCCGGCAAGACCACCCTGGTGAGAGCCGTGTTTCCCAGCCACCAGTACGTGTCCCTGGAACTCCCAGACCAGCGGGAGTTCGCTGCCGAGGACCCCCGCGGCTTCCTCAGCCAGTTCGACAGGCCAGTCATCCTGGACGAGGTGCAGCGGACCCCCGACCTGTTGTCGTACATCCAGGTCCTCGTGGATGAGCACAGGGACTGGGCTGGGCGGTTCATCCTGACGGGTTCACAGAACTTCCAACTCCTCCAGGGCCTCTCGCAGTCCTTGGCCGGCCGGTGCGCCGTGCTGCACCTGCTGCCGTTCTCGCTGGCGGAGCTGGCCGGCCGCGAACCGCTGCCGCTCGACGCGCTGGGAACGGCCCTCCCACGGGACCCCAAGCCGCCCGAAGCGGGCCTGATGGAGACCTTGTTCGCGGGGTTCTACCCGCGCATTCACGAAAGAAAGATCCCCCCGCGGGATTGGCTGGCAGCCTACTACCAGACCTACATCGAGCGCGACGTCCGCAGCGTCCTGAACGTGGGCGACCTGGAGACCTTCGGCAGGTTCGTGCGGCTCTGCGCGGGCCGCGCCGGGCAACTCCTCAACCTCTCCGGCTTGGCGTCCGACTGCGGCGTCTCGCACGTCACCGCCAAGCGATGGCTCTCCGTCCTCGAGGCCAGCTTCATCGTCACCCTCCTGCGGCCCCACCATCAGAACTTCGGCAAGCGGCTTGTCAAGAGCCCGAAGCTCTACTTCCTGGATACCGGGCTCCTGTGCTACCTGCTTCAGGTTCACGAGCCGCGCGAGTTATTCCATCGCGCCGAGCGGGGAGCCGTCTTCGAGAGCTTCGTCGTCTCGGAGCTCTGCAAGAACTTCCTGCACCGGGGCGAGCCGCCGCGCCTGCACTTCTGGCGCGACGCTGCCGGGCACGAGGTGGACCTCGTCATCCAGAGGGCAGCGGAATTGGTGCCCATCGAAATCAAGTCGGCGCAGACTGTAGCTCCGGATTTCTTCGACAACCTGGCCTACTGGCGGAGGGTGTCGGGGAACGAGAGTGGCCCCTCCATCCTTGTGTATGGTGGGGACCAGGCGCAGAGGCGTTCCGGAACCCTCGTCTATCCCTGGTACATTCTCTGATGCGTAACCCATTGTCCCACACTCCGCTCCGCGAGGCGAGAAGACTGACACGGCAATCAGGAGAAGAGGCCAACCATCCCCGAACCAGGTATGGTGTCCCTGATCAAAGAGCTTTGCACACCCCCTCCGTGGGCGCAATAATCCCGTAAGGTGCCCCCCGAACTCACCCCCAGCGGCCTCCATGCCCCCGACCACGCGAGCGAGTCTCGGAATGCAGACAGCCCATCGTACCCAAACACACCCCCTCGTTGAAGCCCAAAGCGCAAAAAGAAGATTGGCTCTCCGGGCTTTCTTGTGGGTGCCCACAAGGGGGGCGCCAAGCCGAGGAACCCTTCTACCTCCCTCAGCATAGGCATGGCAAGGACTTACGCCGAAATACACCTGTGCCGGCGCTGGATCGCCA
>VGYV01000952.1 GCA_016872855.1 Planctomycetota bacterium | reverse complement strand
CCAAGCGGCTGCGCCACAGGACAACACGCCAATCGCGATCTGCCTGGTGATACGCCCCACATTCCACTCCTTCCCCGCCCAAGCCGTCCCCCATGTTGCCAGTCACGCCAGGGTTTGTCAAACGGCTGGGGTTGCTCCGGAGACGCCCACGCCATACAATGGGGCGCACTTCACGGACAGAACGGTGTGGGGAGCCAGGTCGCGAGGAGGCCCGACGGTGACGAAGCGAAGCAACTGGTTGGTGGTGCTCGGCGCAGCAGTGGCGGCTTGCAGCGCCGCGGAGCCAGGAATCTCCAACGAGGTGCAAGAGGCAATCCGTCAGGGAGACCTGGGCAAGGCGCGCGCGCTGATCGCAGCCGACCCAGGGCTCGTGAACGCGAAGGATAGCAGCGGCACCACGCCCCTGCACGTCGCGGCATCGAATGGGATCAAGGAAATGGTGGAGTTCCTCCTCGACAAGGGCGCCGACGTCAATGCCAAGGGCAGGTATGGTGAGACCCCGCTTTTCGGGGCCGTGAAGAAGGGCAGCGCGGACGTGGCCCGGCTCCTGCTGAAGAAGGGCGCCGAGGCGAATGTCAAGAGCAAGCCCGGCTATATCCCGCTGAGCCTCGCTGCCAACGCGGGGAACAAGGAGATTGTGGAGCTTCTCCTGGGCCATGGCGCCGACGTTGACGCCATCGGCCACGATCAGTGGACCGCCCTCCACGAGGCGGCCTACAAGGGCCGTGCCGACGTCGTGAAGCTCCTCCTGGCGAAGAAACCCAAGCTGAGCCCGAAGACCGACCGGGGCTACACGGCGCTCGACTTCGCACTCGACGGCGCCAACAGGGAGATCGTGGAACTGCTCCTGGCCCACGGCGCTGAGAGCGACGCGTTCACCGCGGCGGCGCTCGGCCAGGCCGAGCGCCTCACCGCCATCCTCCAGGCACAGCCCGCTTCGCTCAACGCCGCTGGGCCGCACGAGCAGACTCCGCTGCTCGTGGCGGCGCGGTTCGGCGCGAAGGCGGCGGTGGAACTCCTCATCGCCAAGGGCGCCAACCCGAATGCTCTCGACAGATTCCGCAAGACACCGCTTCACTGGGCAGCGGAGCTGGGCCACAGGGACGTTGCGGAACTCCTCATTGCCAAGGGCGGCGCCGTGAACGCCGGAGACAGCCACGGCTCGACCCCGCTCCATTGGGCGGCAAAGGCGGGCCGAACGGAGATGGCCGAGCTGCTGGCCGCCAGCGGCGCTTCGGTCAATGCCGCGGACCGTCACGGCCAGCGTCCGCTCCATTGGGCCGCCGGAGCCGGACTCAGGGATGCCGTGGAGCAACTGCTGGCCAGAGGCGCGGACATCCAGGCCAAGGGCTACTACAACTACCAGTCGGAAGTCGGCTTCCAGGAACCGCCTGAGAAGCGTGACTATGGCTGGACCGCCCTGCACGTGGCGGCTCGCCTGGGCAAGACGGAGGTCGCAGAACTCCTCCTCGCTAAGGGCGCACAGGCCAACGCCAAGGACGACACGGGCCTCACGCCGCTCGACTGGGCCGCGGTGTGCGGGCGCGTGGACACCGGGAAGCTGCTCCTGGACCGCGGCGCCCAGGCAGGGGTCTTCGCCGCGGCCGGCCTCGGCCAGCTCGAACGGGTCTGGGAACTGCTCAAGGCCGACCCCGGCCTCGCCAATGCGAAGGACCCCGCCGGGTGCACCCCGCTCTTCTGGGCGCTCCGCAATCGCCACCTCGACGCGGCGCGGCTCCTCGTGGCAGGCGGCGCCGACGTGAACGCGAAGGCCACGCAGGGCATTGCACCCATGGGCATCGCCGCCGGCTTCACCCCACTCCACGCCGCCTTGAGTGCACAGAAGGTGCCTGACGAAACGGCAAAGGACCTCGTCTCGCTCCTCCTCGACGCCGGAGCGGATGTCAATGCCAAGGGCAGGGACGATGCGACCCCGCTGCACCTTGCGGCGGCGGCCGGCAACGCTGAGATAGTGAAGGCGCTCCTGGACAAGGGAGCGGCGGTGAACCCGGCGAACCGATGGGGCTACACACCACTCGACCTGGCGACCTTCAGGAGCCAGGGCAAAGTCATCGAGCTGCTCAAGAAGCACGGGGGAACCAAGGGCACCCCTCGCCCCACTCCGCTGTGAGCCCCGGGGCCTCGCTCACCAGTACAGATAGGCAGGAACGCCCAGGGAAGCCCCCGGATGGCCAAAGCGCCATACTTGATCACATCCTGTGGGGGAGGAATTGATCAAGTATGGCGGGAAAGGCCGTAGAGCCGCCCGGATCGCCAAAGCGCCATACTTGCTCACCTCGCGGCGGCGGCTCAGGTGATCAAGTATGGCGGCGGGGTGTCTGGTTTTCAAGACAACGGGGATGAGTTGGGAGTGCAGCGGGCGCCAGGGTTGGGGGCCATACCCCCTCATGGCCCCGCGCGCTCGCCTTTCAGCGGGCCTGCGCCCGCACGTCCTTCGGCAGGCGGTCCTCTTGCGAGTTGTACTCGTCCTGGGAGTATTCGGTTCGCACAGAGGGCGC
>VGYV01000951.1 GCA_016872855.1 Planctomycetota bacterium | reverse complement strand
GATGTCATGCTGGGGGGCCGCAAGGTGGCAGGCGTTTTGGTCGAATGCCGCGGCGGCAGGGTGACGCCGTCGGTCATAGGCATTGGCATCAACGCGAACACCCGCCGCGAGGAGTTCCCCGGCGAGTTGCTCGGGGCTGCAACTAGCCTGGCGATGGAGGCCGGCCGCAAGGTCTGCCGCGAGGCCCTCGCCGCGGCCCTGCTGTGCCGCCTCCACGACCGACTGCGTGACACGGTCGAGGGGCGGTGGGCGCTTGTGGCCGAGGCGTGGCTTCGCAGGACAGCCCTCCTGGGAGAACTGGTCACTGCCCAGTCCCAGGGTGTGGCCTATGAGGGCCGCTTGGTCGCCGCCGACCCTCTGCGCGGCATCGAGCTGGAGTTGCCGGGCGGCGAGCGGCGCCGCTTCCGGGCAGAGGACACCACCCTCATCCTCGCCGGGGGCGAAGCATGACGAACAGTTCGCTGTCTCGCGGCGGCCTATCGTCGTCGTTGTCGTCGTCGTGGTCGTGTTCGAGTCGGCTTCCAAGGGCGGCGGCACGAGCTTCGACAACGACGACGAGGACGCCGATGAGGACGATTAGGAGATGGCCGTGCTTCACGCCGTGATCATGGCGGGCGGGAGCGGCAAGCGCTTCTGGCCGCTGAGCCGCCACGACCGCCCTAAGCAGGTTCTGCCCATAGCCGGACCGCGCCCGATGGTCGCCGAGACCGTCGCCCGCCTCGACGGCCTGGTGCCGATCGAGCGGACGTGCATCGTGACCCACGAGGCCCAGGTGGCGCCCATCCTGGCCAGCCTGGGCGTCGGCCCGCCGCCGCGGGTCATCGCCGAGCCGTTCGGGCGCGACACCGCGGCCTGCATCGGCCTAGCCGCCGTGCACATCCGACGCCACGACCCCGACGGGACGATGCTGGTGTTGCCCGCCGACCAGGTGATCCATCCGGCCGAGCGCTTCCGCGAGGTGATGCGCGCCGCCGTCGAGGTGGCCGAGCGGGGCGACGCCCTGGTCACCTTCGGCATCAAGCCCCCCTACCCCGCCACGGGCTACGGCTACATCCACCGCGGCGCGCGCGCCGAAGAGGTCCGCGGCATCCCCGTCTACGAGGTCCTGCGCTTCCGCGAGAAGCCGGCCCGAGCGGTCGCCGAGGAGTACGTCGAGTCGGGCGAATACTACTGGAACAGCGGCATCTTCTGCTGGCGGGTGAGCGTGGTGCTCGACTGCCTGCGGCGCTTCGTCCCGAGGCTCTATGCGGCTCTTGAGCGGATCGGGGCCACCATCGCCACGCCCACGGAGGACATCGTTCTCCGCGAGGCATACGAGCCGCTCGAATGCATCTCGATTGACTACGCCGTGATGGAGCGTGCCGAGGCGATTCGCGTGGTCGAGGCCGACTTCGAGTGGAGCGACGTCGGCTCCTGGGAATCCGTCGCCCGCCTCCGCCGCTCCGAAGCCGACGCCCATGGCAACGTGGCCGTGGGCGCCTGCGAGCTGCTCGACGTGGCTAACACCCTGGTCATCGGCGACGAGCACCACCTGGTCGCCGTCATCGGCCTCGACGACCTCATCGTCGTCCGCACCCCGGACGCCACGCTCATCTGCCCAAAGCATCGGGCCGAAGACGTCAAACATGTCGTCGAGCGGCTTCAACGGAACGGCTTCGACCGGTATCTGTGAATGGCCTCAGGAATGGACGGGTGGATGAATGGATGAATGGATGGGTGCAAGGCGTGACAGCTCTGACAGTCATCCAACCATCCGAGGATAGGACTGTGAGAATCCTGGGCATTGACCCCGGTGACCGACGGATCGGCCTGGCCACCGGCGACACAGAAGTGGCCATCGCCGCGGGCCTCCCCACGCTCGAACGCCCCTCCCCCGGTGCCGATGTCACGGAGGCCCTCCGCAGTGTCTGCCGCGAGCAGGCGGTCGAGCGCATCGTCGTCGGCGTGCCCGTGAACATGGACGGGTCGCACGGGGAGCGCGCCCGCCTGGCCCTGGCCTTCGCCCAACGGCTCCGCGACGCGCTGGGAATCGAGGTCGAGACCTGGGACGAGCGGCTCACGACCCGCCAGGCCGACCGCGCGATGCTCGAGGGCGACCTCTCCCGCAAGAAGCGCAAGCAGCGGGTGGATCGCCTGGCCGCGCAACTCATCCTCCAGAACTACCTGGACGCGCAGCGGCGGGCGGAGTAGCGCGCGTTCCTCGCCACATCTTGCCCCAGGCCCGCATACGGTGTCATGCTGAGCGGAGGCCGCCTCTGGGCGGCCGAAGTCGAAGCACCTCTCAGGGCGACACACCGATCCCGACGGTCAACTTCTCCTGGCGGCTGTCTCCCCTGGAAGATCCTTCGCTTCGTTTTCACTTCGCTCAGGATGACATGTTCGGCGGCTGGGGGCTGGTGAGAAATGCGCTATATAACTCGCCAGGATTCTCGCTCGTTGTAGCCACAAGCGTCCCGCTTGTGGAAACGCCGCGCGCGGCCCCTAGTCGGCAAGCGGGACGCTTGCCGCTACGATCACCGAGGCAATG
>VGYV01000950.1 GCA_016872855.1 Planctomycetota bacterium | reverse complement strand
GCAGTCTTCTCCCCCCGGGAGCCGACCAAGACTGCCTGAAGGCAGGACTCCAAACAAGGACACGGCCCGTTCGGGGGCATTGCGCATGGAACTCCGCAAGGCATATCGCAGCGTCGAGCAGAAGCTGCGGGAGCTGGCGGCGGCCCCGCTGGAGCAGGTCCTCGGCCTGTGCGGTGAGGCGCAGCCGGACTACCCGGACGCCGTGCCCTTCGAGGACGACCCGCCCCTCCGCCGCCTCCTGAGCCGCATCGGGCTGATGCGGCGCACACGTTCCCCTGCCAACCTCTACGAGTGCGTCCGCCGCATCGCCCAGGCCGCCGGCGAGCGCGTCGCCACCGTCCGCCGCGTCCTCCAGCTCTACTGCTCGCCCGCCGACGGCATTCGGTCGGTCGTGTGCGGCGAGGAGCCGGCCTGCGCCGACTGCCCCCTCGCCGCCGAGTGCCGCCACTTCCAGCGCACTCCGAGCATCAAAGACCTGCCAGCGGACCAGCGCCCCCGCGAACGCCTCATCGTGGGGGGCGAGCGCGGTCTCTCGGACGCCGAACTCCTCGCCATCATCCTCCGCTCGGGCACCGAGGAGCAGACGGCCATCGGGTTGGGCCAGAGCCTTCTCGCCAAGTTCGGCACGTTCCGCGGCCTGGCGGGCCGCAGCATCGCCGAACTGCGGCGGGTCAAAGGCGTTGGCCCAGCCAAGGCGGCCCAGGTGAAGGCCGCCCTCGAAATCGGCCGCCGCATGGCCGCCCAGGCCGCCGCTGAGCCTGGCCGCCACATCGCCACAAGCCAGTCCGTCTACGACCTCGCCTGGCCCCGCCTCCGCGACCAGAAGAAGGAGACCTTCCTCGTCCTCCTCCTCGACGCCCGCAACCGCGTCGTCCGCGAGGTCGAGGTCAGCGTCGGCAGCCTCACCGCCAGCCTCGCCCACCCGCGCGAGGTCTTCACCGACGCCGTCCGCGACGGCGCGGCGGCCATCATCTGCGTCCACAACCACCCCACGGGCGACCCCGCCCCCAGCCCGCGCGACATCGAGATCACCACCAAGCTCCACGCCACCGGCAAGGTCTTGGGCATCCCCCTCCTCGACCACGTCATCCTGGGCGAAGGCCGCCACTACAGCTTCGCCGACGAAGGCAAGCTGCCCCAGGAGGGCCGCCAGGACGGCTGATTCCGCCGCCCCGGGCGCCCTGCTATGGCATCGCATGTCATTTCGGCGGCCATTCACCCATACTGAGCCATGGGCCGATGAGGGGGACTCCAGCATCGGCCGGCGGCGGCGGGCCAGTGCGAAAGCGTCCAGCAGCTTGGCTCGGACCGGGCGGCCGGCGCGGCGGGCGAGGCGACCGATGCGCTCAGGCGTCGCCGAATCGCTGGAAGCTACCTCGCACCCTGCTCCTTCGGTTCCTCCCAGCACTCGCACTCGCCCCCTGCGTACGGGCGATCGCACAGGGTGCACCACAAATGGCCGCAATCGGCGCACCGCCCGACCAGGATGTTGTCAACGTCCGGGTCGTTCTCGCAGTTGTCCGTCCTCTCGCTGCCGCACTTGGGGCAATCGCCCACGAGGATTCGGTTGGCGAACTCGTCGGCGGTCTTGCTCGTGCGCATGACCTCCAGGAACTCCTGAAGCGCCTGGGGATCAAGCCTCTGGAGGGCCTCAAGCGCCTCCCGTGCCTCCTCCTCGGTGGGTTCCGGCTCCACCGGGGCCTCGCAGAACCGGCACATCAGGGCGTTGTCAGGAATCTCCTTGCCGCAGTTGGCACACTGCATCAGATGTTCCCCGGAGGGAGGGGGACGCACGGGTTCAGAGGGTCTCGAATATCTCGCTCACACGGCAGCGGAAGTTGTGGACGACGTCTTGGCCGGCAAGCTGACCACCGACGAGGCCGTGGACAATGCCAACGGGGCTGATCTTCTTGATCTCCCCTGCGATGAGTTCGTAGTGGGAGCCGTCATCGGGCATGGCCAACGGCTCTTCCGCCGTGACGAGCGACTCGGTGCCCATAGCTCGCCGCCTTCTCTCCCTCCTCGCCTCCGCTCCTTGAACTCCAGTCTATGGCCGCCGCGTCCGCTTGTCAAGCCCAGGGAGCCGCGGGAGTATGGCCCCCAATTCTGGTGAGTTTGGTGGGAGCTCCTGAGCCCGACCCTCTCCCTACCCTCTCCCTACAAGGGAGAGGGGTCCGAACCCCCCTCCCTCCCAGGGAGGGGGTAGGGGGAGGGTTGGAGCTTGCCAATACCCCAGAGCGCCAGGAATAGGGGCCATACTCGAGCCGCGGGACTCCCGCACCGCGCCACGGGGCGAGGCGCGCGGAATGTCCCGCGAGACCTTGGCCCGAGCGAAGTCGAGGGCATGCGAAACAACGCGAAACCCGGGAAACGAAGGCAAAATGATTGAGGGCAAAATGATTCGGGCGTGGTCCGTTTCGGACACTGCGTAAGTTGAGGAAATGTCGTGCATTACAGCAGAAGACCCTTGAATTCACGGCCCCCTCTGGGGCATACATGTTGTTGTTCCCCGAATGTATGTTCCCCGGGA
>VGYV01000949.1 GCA_016872855.1 Planctomycetota bacterium | reverse complement strand
GGGCGCCGTGGCAGAGGCCACTCTCGATGACGTAGAGGCTGCCGTCGCGGGCCAGCTTCACGTCGTTCACGCCCTGGAGCCGCACGAGGCCGCCCTTCCTCAGCGTGCCGTCGGGAGCGTAGACGTCCACGCGGCTGTAGTTATGTTCGTCCCCCTTCACGTCCACGCTGCCGAAGACGCCGCTGAGCGTCTTCATCCGCTCCGGTGGGATCGTGGTTGTGACCGCGACGTGGATGTCGCCGTTGGGGGCGACGCAGAGGCCCTTCGCCTCCTTCACGCCTTCGAGAGCGAGGGCCTCCTTGTCGCCGAACCTCAGGCGCTGGCCCTCGGGCGAGAGCTTCCAGACCTCCTGCCTGTCGCGGCCGACGCTGACGGCGACGAGCCAGTTCCCCTCAGCGTCAGGGGCCGAGTAGCCGTGGCCGCCCGTGTTGTACCACGCCAGCCGTGTGAGGGCATTCCCCTCGACATCGCTCAGGATGTAGTTCGATGAGGCGTCCGTGAGACACAGCTTCCCGTCCGCTCCCACGCCCATCAGGCGGGGGAAGGTCAGCGTCTTGCCCGCCTGGCCCTCGATGGTCCTCGCCTCGAACCTGTCGCCGAGGTCCTTCACCCGCATCAGGGCGTTGTGCCCGACGATGATCCAGATGAGGTCCCCTTCGCTGTCCACCGCCATCCGCTTCGCACCGCGCGGCAGCGGCATGGAGGCGACGGCCTTCCCCATCTGGGACGCCGTGACCTTCACCAGGCGCCGCTCTTTGCCCACTGGCATGTTCAGGTAGACGGCTCCGGACTTCAGGTTCGCCGCGAGAGACATCTCGGACGGTGTGAGGTCCCACGTGTCGGCCTCGGCGTTCCCGAATGCAACCTGCGTCGTGCCGAGGAGGAGCGAGCCGTCTTTCGCATGGACGTAGAGCTGCTTGTGCTGGGGATTCGCCAGCCAGATCTGTCCCTCCTTGTCCACGGCCAGCGCCCAGAGGGGGTCCCACACGCCGACCTTCTCCGGCTTGGGCTCGCCGATCCAGTAGGACGGCTGGTCCAGCTTCCGCGTGCCGTTGTGGGTGAACGAGGCGATGGGCTTGAGCGTCTTCGCGTCGAGGTGGGCCACGATGCCGTGGGCCTTGTCGGAGACGTAGAGGTCGCCCTCCGGGCCGATGGCGAGGTCCCACGACTTCGCATAGGAGTTCTTGTCGAGCCAGGGGAACGTGCCTTGCACGTTCTCGGGTAGGCCGTTGGGGGCGATGGTGAGGAGGCCGGTCTTGCTTGTCACGTGGGCGTCGGTGAGGATGATGCGACCGTCGGGCGCGACCACCATCGCATTCGTCCGCACGCCGTACCAGTAGAAGGCGCTGTGGCTCACCGAACGGGGCACAGTTCGGCCGGCCCAATCGGTCGCGCCCCAGGGCGCCACGTCGGCCGGCCAGATGGTCATCGTGCTGGCGAAGAAGGGCTCGAGCGTCTCCTTCGGCTTGTCCACGCTGAGCGGCCAGAGGCAACGAACGAACTTCCCCTCGCGGTCGAACACCCGCAGGGTCGAGTAGTGGACGCCGTACTGCTCGACGACGTGCAGCTCGCCCTTCGGCCCGACCGCGATGGCCCCCGGAAACGCCCAGTTCGGAGCGCCGAGCACCCCGAAGCCATCGGGGTTCCCGAGCACGAACCTATCGAACTTCCCCCGCAGGCCAACGCCGACAACGATGCGGCAGCCCTCCGCCGCGACCGCCTTCCCAGCGTCATCCGTCCCATCCCACGCGACCTTCTGCGCCAGCGAGTTGGGGGCGAACGGCTTGGCCGCCCGCTCCAGCCCCACCATGCCGCACGCGAGATGGCGAACCACCCGCCCCGCAGCGTCGGCCACCCGAACCGTCGCGTCCGATGGCCTCCTGAGGGCAAAGGAGACCTCGCATCCGCGTTCGGTCCTCCTGACTGCTGGCTCCTCGGCAAAGAGGCCTGGCCGCGCCTCCTCGCCGCCCCCTCCGAATGCCGCCAAGCCGACAAGCACCGCAGCGAGTAGAGCTAGCCGTGTCCTCACGCCGTGCCATCCAATGCAGGAACTCGTTCGCCGGGCAGAAAAGGGGACATTCTCCTTTTCTGCCCCCGATTCACTATTCCGGCCGTCTGCTCCCACCGGCCCACGCCGCGGGGGCCACCGCGCCCATTCTAGTGCCCACCGGCGCAGATGTCAACCGCCCCGGGCCGCAGGATGTCTCCCAACGCCGCCGAACCTCTCACTCGTCTGCATCGTCCCTTGTCCTCGTTCTCGCTCCCCGATGCTAGGGGAATCGAGAACGAGGGACGAGGACGACGGACGAGGACGATGGGAGGAGCGCCCGATCGGCGGGGTTGGGGGCCGCGCCCTGAGCTTTGCCCACAACCTTGCCAGTCGCGCTCCTCTGTTCGCTTCGCGGGAACCTAAAGCGGCGACTTCGTCACCGCACTCCATAATCCGCCCCCTTGTGACGCGGGAGGATTATGGAGTGCGGCATCGCAGATGCCGCTTTGCCTCCCCGCGAAGCGGGCCCGTGGCCAAGACTCGTCCGC
>VGYV01000948.1 GCA_016872855.1 Planctomycetota bacterium | reverse complement strand
CATCATGGCCCGCGAGGCCGGCAAGCAGTTCGACCCCCGCGTCCTCGGCGTCTTCCTCGGCCTCTCGGACCGCGTGCGCCAGATCGCCGAACAACTCGCCGACGAGTCAGGCCGCCCCCTCCCCCCTCCTCGGCCCCCTCTCCCTCGCCGGCACCGGCATGCCCCCCGCGCGGGCAGGGCACTGACCGGCAGAGGCGTAGTGGCCGCTCCCTGCCTTGGGCGCGATGCCAATTGAGCATGTAACGCGGGCATCTTTTCCGCCAAGCGCGGCTCGGAGCCGCTCAGGCGGGCAGGGGCCAGCCGAACTGGACATTCAGGTTGTGGACCGCCCCCGTCGTGTGCACGAAGATGTCAAGATCGCTGCGACAGTTCCCGGAGAGAGTGGTGACCTTCTGGATGGTCTTCGTCGAGACCTCGTCGAGCTGAAGGATGATGATAACCGCGTCCTTGAGCAAGAACCAGTACTTGGCGAAGAGCAGATAGTGAGCGCCGCCGATCTCCTGTTGCTCGATCTGGCCTTGCGCCATCGCACGCACCTTCCATTTCGGATCGGGCATGGGCGACATGTCGGCGCTCAAGCGCACCGTGAACTCGACCCATGGATGGTCAGCGGTGCGGATGATGTAGCGGTCCCGAAGGAAATCGAGGTCGGCGGCACAGCGAGTCTTCAGGATGGCTTCCGCCAAGGCCTTCTGGGCCACGATCTTCTTGGGCACTGGCGCTGGCATGCTCCACCTCCTGCCCGGCCCTGTCGCAACCATGCATCCCGGACACTGGCCCGCGCCGTGCCTCCCGGCGCTCGCGAGTCTGACGGCGCGAACACCCATCCTGGGCAGCACACCATTATACGCCGAGCGCCGTGGAATGCAAGTGTCCCGCTCGCCCAGGGGGCAGAAGGGCCGGTTCGCCCCCTCGGAACTGGCCCTCTGCCACAGGCTCACACGAGTTCCACGGGCGACAGCTTGTGGCCGGTGGCCTTGTGGAGGATGGCGAGGAGGCGGCGCTCCAGGGCGTCGGAGATGCGGCTCGGCAGGGGCTCGCGACTCATGAGGTTGTGGACGATCTCGCGCGCCATGTCCACATCCGTCTTCGCTCCGTGGCGTTGCCAGGCGGGCAGCATCTCGCGGGCGAAGATGCGCGGCTCCCACAGCTCGCCACGGAAGTGCCGCACCGTGTGCTCCGTCGCCAGGAAGCCGCCGCCCGGGCCGGCCTGCTTGATGAGGTCGAAGGCCAGCGTCTCCTCGCTCACCTCGAAGCCGCGGGCGAAGCGCTTCAACGCCCCGACCATCTCGTTGTCAATGACCATCTGGACGGGCGAGAACACCTCGTCCACCGAGAGCAGCCCGGTGGAGATGTAGGCGCGTCCGCAGGCCATGAGGGTGGGGATGGCGCCCATCGCTTTCTGGTAGCCCGCCTCGGCGCTGGGGCGCTTGGCGTCGCTCAGCCCGCAGTGGCCCCAGAACGGCACGCAGTAGCGGCGGGCCATCTGCGCGAGCGCTACGTTGGCGAGCTGCTGCTCGGGCCGCCCGTAGCAGTACATGCCCGTCCGCATGTCGAGGGGGGAGACAGCGCAGCCGACGCCGAAGCCCCGCCCGCCGAAGTATGCGCGGTGGACGGCGTGAGTGAATATGTCCTGCGCGAGATTCAGCGCGAGAGCGCCGGCGAGGGTCACGGGTGCCGTGCCGCCTTGTGAGAGCATGTGGCCGATGCCAACCACGATGCCGCGCTCGGCGAAGAAGCTGAAGACCTCGGCCTCTTGGTGCCCGAGCTTGAGGGGCGAGACCATGTAGACCACGCCGCGGAAGCGGCGGCGCCCGTCGTCGCCCAGTTCCGCCGCCGCGGCCTCGCACATTTCGAGCGCCACGGGCGCCTGCCGCACGTCCGTCACCCCCGACGCGCTCGTGCCCTGGAGCTTGAAGGCCAGGTAGTGGAAGAACGGCTCGGTCGCGGCCTCGGGCACGCCGCGGATGCCGAAGTTCACGCTGATGAAGCCGCTTGTGTGCTCCAGGTGATGCGCGACCTTCAGGTAGCGGAGCAGATTCGGCAGCGTCCACGGCACGAACTCGTCGGTGTCGGGGTCCAGGTAGTAGCCGTGGTAGACCCCCGCCGAGCCGCTGACGGACGGCTCGACGGCCTCCCAGTCGAAGCGGTCCGAGGCCGCGATGAACTTCTCGACGAGGCCTGGCGCGAAGAACACCCGCCCGGCCGCTTTGTCCACCCGCGCCCCGAACGCCGCCAGCCGCCCCAGGATGGCCTCGCTCTCGACCAGGAACCCCACGTCATCGCAGATGCGCAGCATCGTGCGGTGGATGGCGTCCTCCTCCGTCCGATGGAACGCCCGGATGGGTCCCCATGGCCTCATTGCGTTTCCTCGCGAACCTCTGCAGTCGAGCTAAATAACTCGCCACGATTCTGGATCGAACGGGGGGCCACGTGAGACTCCTTAAGCGGCAGTTGGCGTGTTAGCCTTGGCAAGGGAGGGACTGGCCCCTGGATACGGTTGAGCCCGTTCGAGGAAGCGATGCACGTTTGCGAGAAGTTCGTCAATCG
>VGYV01000947.1 GCA_016872855.1 Planctomycetota bacterium | reverse complement strand
CAGGACGCACGCGGTGTCGCTATCTGAGCGGCGTGTGGTCAGGTTGGCTATCAGGATGGCGTCGGCAGGATGGCTCTGCGGGTCGGAGAGAATGATCCAGAGGTGCGGGTCGCGCCTGCGGTCAGCCGCCTGAAATGTGTCGCCGCCGCGCAGTCCCATTACTTGGCTCCGAGCAGTTGGTCCATGAAGGCCAGGGCTCGGGCCTCTTGCTTGATGGCGCGGATGTCCTTCTTCCTGCCAACGGCCTCGAGGATGTGCTCGAAGGGGATGGGCCGGGAGGAGTCGCCTGGGTCGTTCCTCTTCCACTCAGGGAATTGGTGGGTCGTCTCGGCCAGTGCCCAGTCGTCCTGATACTCAAACCTGCGCGCGACCTCCTGTAGCTTCTCGATCTCATGCCTGCTCAGGCGACCGATGCCCGGGTCCTTGCGAAGCTGCACGTCGCAGCCCAGGTTCTCAAAGTGCTCGCACCATTCCGGGGCGCGGACGTGCTCCTCCTTGATGAGGTCATACATCTCGCTGAGGACAGGCCCGTGTGGCATGGCGACGACTCGGTCGCCAGTGATGGGCCTTCGTGTCTCGCCGAGGCTCTCCCTGTCCGCAATGTAGAGCAGCTTGAGCAATCGGAGTCTGCCCATGATGCGCAACGGGTGAGCGCGGAGGAGAACGGCGGCGGCCTGGATCGTCTTGGGAAGATCGAAGCGGAACATCGCCCTGCTCCTTGGCCGGGGCACTTGGCGGACGGCCCCGTTCCACGCCCCAGGGGCCTCCACCACTGGCAATGATACCCTGGTGGCGGCGGCAAGTCAAGCCGCCCGGTCAGCGTCGTGCTCCCGACCGAACTGGACAATTCCCTGGGGCGGGTAGTAGTATGTAGTCGCCAATGATGAAGTGTCCATGACGGAGCAGCGGCCACTCGGGCCATGTCGAAGGAGAAGAAGATGAACTGCGCCAAGTGGGTCCTGGTGATCGCTTGTCTATGCCTGAGCGTGGCGGCGGGGGCGGAAGGCCCTAAGCTCGCCGATGGCAAGCCGCGGAAGTTCTCGCGCGAAATACGCCTCGCGGATGTGCTCAACCACAAGTGGACCGATGAGCTTGTGACCTATGCCCTGGACTTCCCGGCGCAGCAGGCCACGCTGGACTCCATCCGGCTCTACGACGCGGACGGCGGGAAGGAGGTGCCATTCCAGCTCTCGGGCATCGGCTTTCACGATGAAAAGCGGGAGTTCGTCAAGTCGGCCGCCATCGCGTTCTTCGTGGATGAGCTGCCTGCCAACGGGATGCGGAGGTATGCCGTGCTGTGGGACCCCGGCTCCTTCGCCAGCGCAGCCCAGCCCGCCGCGGCGCTGAAGGAAACGGATATGAAGGCCGAGACGTTTGAGGTAACAAACGGCCTGTTCAGCGTGCGTCTCGCGGGCGAGAAGCGCTTCAAGCCGCCGGCCGAGGCCGCCTCCGTGCCCGGGCCGCTCCGCGGCTTCAAGGGGCCGGACGGGGTATGGCGGGCCACCAGCCGCTTCGTGACCGACGCCAAGGTGCTCGGCTGGAAGAGCGAGCTGGCCGAGGCCGGGCCGCTCTGGAAGCTCTATCGCGTCCGCTTCGAGTTCGATGCCGGCCGCTTCTACGAACTCGAGCTGAAGATGCTGGTGGACCACCCCTACGCCTATGTGACGGAGCGGAACAACTTCCGCCTCCGTATCGCCGAGCTGCCCCACCCGCTCTGCGGACCCGGCGGGCATATGGCTCACGGCAAGTGCTACACGCGCTGGGGAGTGGCCGACGAGCTCCGCATCCTGATGAAGGAGAACTTCGACCCCGACGTCTGCTACACCCCCGAGACCTTCTCCTACGGCTTCGCCCAGGACCCGATGAAGCACGACGAGGTGAAGGTGTGGACGGCGGTCCGCCCCGTCTTCCCCTCCGTGGACGCCCCGTGGCTTGGCACCTACTCGACCGACGAGAAGAAGAACGACCTCGTCGCCATCGTGGGGCGCGATGCCGCCCACTGGGAGTACCCCGACTCCTCCATCAACCCGCACCACCTCACGCCGGGGGTCAACGCGGAGATGCACTTCGTGGACGAGCCGGGCGAGGGCGCTTACTATCGCATCCCTGTGGCGCGCGCCGTTCGCCACTGGCTCCTCGCCGTCGGCGATAAGCGCGAATGGACGCAGAAGCGGTATCCCGGCAGCAACGAGACGCGCTATCCTTACCTTGCGCACATCCGCACCAAGGTCTGCGACCTGCCGCTCGACAAGGTGAAGGGCTGGCATCTGGACTGGGAGCAGAAGCTGCCCGGGCAGCCCCGCCTGTTCTTTTCGCCCGACCAGGCCGAGGCGTTGCTCAAGCGCATCGAGGCGCACGAACCCTTCAAGCCCCACCTGCCACAGGTGAAGGCGGTCCTGACCGGCGAGGGGGGCGCCAAGACCGTGGGAGGCGTCAGCGCCCACACCGGCGGCAACATGGTGGACTTGCTGTTCCGCGTGGGATACAGCGGCTTCGTGCAAAGCATCTCCATCGTGCGGCCGATGCGGGGCGTCGCCGAGGCGCTCGACTTCAATG
>VGYV01000946.1 GCA_016872855.1 Planctomycetota bacterium | reverse complement strand
CTGCGTCGCCGCGCCTTGCATCCGCCCCGCTGACGCCGGCAACGCAGCCCGCGTGGGTTTTGAGATAGTTTCTAAGTAGCCCGCTTGCGGTTGCCTCCACAGCTCGCCCGCTGTATAATCCGAGTATCATGACCACCAAGGTGCAAACGATCGCTGACCAGGTGAGAGCCCTTCCCCAGCGCGAGCGGGAGGAGTTCCTCTCGTGGCTTGGCGAGTTCGAACTCGAGCACAACGACGAGTGGGACGACGAACTCGCGCGTGACGCCCGGCCAGGGGGACGCCCCGAGCGCGTCCTGAAGCGTGTGCGCGGGGACATCGCCGAGGGAAGAACCAGGCCACTTGACGAAATCCTCGACAACTCCTGACTTCTGGGCCAGCTACGCCGAACTGCCCCCGGAGGTCAAGAGGCGTGCGCGGGCGGCCTACCGCCTCTGGCGGGCCACAACCCGCGCCATCCGTCTCTGGCCTTCAAGAAGGCGGGGCAGGTTTGGTCCATTTCGCATCGGCAGCGGCTACCGCGCGCTCTGCCTGCTTCAGAGCGACACCTTCTACTGGTTCTGGATCGGCACCCACGACGAGTACGAACGGCTCCCGGCTGAATGGTAGGGACCCATCTTCAGAACATGGCAGGGGGCAGGCAAGATGCCTGCCCCCTGTGTCATGGAGTGCTTGTAGCGACAAGCGTCCCGCTTGTCGAACGACTGCGGAGGACCGCAAGCGGGACGCTTGCGGCTACATCAGCCTCAGTAGGGCAGCTCGGTGCGGAGGCACTCGTTCTTCGCGCCAGGGCCTTGCCACGGCCAGCGGCTCTCGCCCGTGCCGTCATCGCCGCACAGGTCCAGGCAGAAGAGGCCACCGAGGAGGTCGAACATTTCGAGGAACCGCGCGTTGGCGACCAAGCCCACGTAGCCTACGTGGAGATACTTGGTTCATGAGAAGCCGTAGGCGGGCCTGCGTTCGGGATAGCAGATGTAGCCGACCGGGCCGTTGTGCCAGCGGTGAAGGGTCTCAGGCTTCGCGACGTCGAAGTCCTTCCAGCCCAGCTCCTCATAGGTCCAGGCCAGGAGGCCGCAGACCTTGTGGTAGTGGCGCATCTGGCCGGCATGGCCGCCGCCGATGCCGAAGAACTGGCCGTCCACGTGGCCCGCGCCCACCGAGCTGAGGCCCAGCAGGCAGGCGTAGACCGACCAGTAGGGCTTCGCGGTCCATGTCGCCCCGATGTCCACCACCTGCCCCAGGTCGTTGCCCCTGTGCTTGAAGTAGTCGCCCACGCTCGCGGGATGGCTGCACCCGGCCACGAGCGCCAGCCCCAGGGCCAGGACAATCCCTGGGCCGGCCCCTTTGCACCACACTCGCCTGCTCATCCACACCTCCTTCGCGGGATGCTGGTCCAGCCTCCCTGCACTTCTGCCGCAGCATCCTACCCGTTGCGCCCCTGCCTGTCAAGCCGACCTCTGTGCGTCTGAACCGGATGGTCGGCCCTTGCGCGCCTATTCCGTAGTTGAACAACTACGGAACACCTCTGCGCCGGCCGCAAGGGGCGCTTCCAAGTGCGGTGCCGGCCCCTGGCCATGTCCCGTTCGCGTGCACGCCCTGCACTTTCTCGTGGCGCGACCGTGGGGGGCCCCAGCGTTTCGTAGTTGCCGATGCGGACATACTACTCCGGCCGCAAATCAGTTTGCATTCCGGGGCGTAGCGACAAGCGTCTCGCTTGTCGAAGACGACCGCAAGCGGGACGCTTGCGGCTACATTCCCTACCCTGGCCGCCGGCGCACGGGGCCGGTGGGTGCAAACTGAATGGCGGCCGGAGTAGTAGAGCGTCTAAAAGAATGAACCGAGAGCCGCGCTGTCTCTTGAGGGAGTGTTCGAATCCCTGCCAATCGCACGGAGGCCCGCTATGACCCCTCGGCAGCTCGCACTGCTTCTCGCACTCGCGGCCGGCGCCGCCCTCGGGGCCAACGTGCCCGCAGTGAACAAGGAGTTCACCATCGAGGACTGCGGGACGCCCGTGGCCGTGATGCGCCTCGTCGCCAGCACGCTCTACAAGCACCCCGACACGGGCAAGCTCCACCTGTTCCTCGAGTACGGCAACAACAACGGCTATGGCATCGGCGAGCAGGAGTGGGAGGACACGGGCCACCGCCTGATTGACGTGGAGCTGGAGAGCGGCACCATCCGCCGCACCAAGGGCGCCAAGCCCGGCGGCCTCACGGGCCAGCACTTCTTCCACCCGAACGGGAAGCTCTACATTCTCGAAGGCAAGACGAATCCCGACGGCTTCTCGGAGTACGACCCCCGCACCAACGAGTGCCGCCGCGTGGCCGGCATCGGCCCCGCCTACAAGACCGTCCTCGCCCCAAGCGGCCGTGTCTACAACCGCCTCTTCGCCAACGTCGTCCGCATCCCCGACCTGTTCGCGAAGTGAGACTTAATAGCTTTCAGCGATTCGGCTCATTGGGGCGAAGACCGCCTGAAGGCGGGACTCCAAACGAGCCGCGCTCCCGGTTCGGAGTCCTGCCTTTAGGCAGTCTTGTCCCCAGTGAGGGCGCCGCCGAAT
>VGYV01000945.1 GCA_016872855.1 Planctomycetota bacterium | reverse complement strand
CCAAGGCGCTGGCGCCTACAGGGTTGAAGGGGCTGCTCGATGGCGGCTGGACCCCTTGTTCGCGAGGCGAGCCGGGCTACGAGAGCGCCTTTGCGGAGCGGCTGCTCTTGGGCGGCCAGGACGCCGCGGTCTTCTTCACCGGCTCCTGGCTCCACGTGCTCGTGCCGCCGGACCGCAGGGAGGACGTGGGGCTCATCCGGCGCGCTGTCGCCTATGGCGCCCGTCGAGTCCAGGCCCTCGGCAGGGATAGCTTCTCGACGCTCCTGCCGCTGCCCCTGGCGGACGACGTGCGTGCCGTGCGCGGAATCTACCCGAGCGAGAGCCATTTCCACTTCCACATGTGGATGCCATTGAAAGAGAGCTGAGATGAAAGGCCATTTGCTCATCGCTGTTGGAGCGCTCCTCATGGGCTGTGATTCGATGGTTGGCACGGTAGCCGCCGGCGAGGCGGCCGCGGCGGATTTCTATGTGGCGACGAACGGCAACGACACCTGGAGCGGCACGCTCGCCGAGCCGAACGCGGACAAGAGCGACGGGCCGTTCGCCTCCCTCGGCCGCGCCCGCGACGCCGTGGCCGCGCTTCGCCACAAGCGCGGCGGCGCACACAAGCAGCCCGTCACCGTCCTCCTCCGCGGCGGCACCTATTGGCTCGCCGAGCCGGTCGAGTTCGTCCCCCGCGACTCCGGCACCGAAGCCTGCCCCGTCACCTACGCCGCCTATCCTGGCGAGACGCCCGTCCTCAGCGGCGGACGCCCCATCACCGGCTGGGAACAGGAGGAGCAGGGGCTCTACGAGGTTCCGCTGCCCGAGGTGCGCGAGGGGAAGTGGACCTTCCGCCAGCTCTTCGTGAAAAAGGTGCCAGGAGCCTTTTTCGAGCGGCGCTATCGGCCCACCAGAGGGGCATTCGTCATCGCCGGCCTCACCGATGCCCCAGCCTTCAAGTCCCCGATGCGCCACCGCCAGGCCCAGGACGAGTTCCGCTTCGCCCCAGGTGACATCGAGAAGTGGGCGAACCTGGACGATGTGGAGGTGGTCGCCCTCCACGACTGGAGCGCCTCGCGCCTCCGCATTCGTGAGCTGGACATGGCGAACCAGGTCGTCCGCTTCACGGGCTTCCCCGTCTACCGCATCGGCCACTGGTACAAGGGCGGCCGCAACCCCTACTACATCGAGAACGTGAAGGGGGCAGGCCTGAAGCCCGGCGAGTGGTATCTGGATCGCCCGACCGGCGTGCTCGTGTACCCCCCGTTGCCCGGCGAGGAGGTGGACAAGCTCGCCGTGGTCGCGCCCCGCATCGAGCAACTCATCCGCCTCGTCGGCAAGGGCGAGCAGGCGTTCCCCATTGACGAATCAGACCCGCGCTTCATCGTGAAGCCGCCGCAGTATGTCGAGCACGTGGTCTTCCGCGGCCTCACCTTCGCCCACACGAACTGGACGCTGCCGCAGAAGGGCTACAGCTCGGGCCAGGGGATGATTGACCTGCCCGCCGCGGTCCACGCGGAGTTCGCCCGCCACTGCCGCCTCGAGCGCTGCACCCTCGCCCACCTGGGTGGCTACGGCGTCCGCCTCGGCCAGGGCTGCCGCGACAACGAGGTGGTCGGCTGCCATCTCGTTGATCTGGGCGGCGGAGGCGTCCTCATCGGCGTGACCAACGTCAACGTCAAGGAGCCTTTCCTCCCCGTCGGCAACGCCGTGTCCAACTGCGTCATCTCAGATGGCGGGCTCGACCACTTCTCGGCCCTCGGCGTGTGGGTGGGCATCTCGCAGCGGACGCGGGTGAGCCACTGCGTCGTCCGCCGCTTCCCCTACACCGGCATCTCGCTGGGCTGGAGCTGGAACGACAAGCCCACCTCGTTCCGCGAGGCCGCCGTCGAGTTCAACCACATCCACGACGCGATGACGCTGCTGGCCGACGGCGGGGGCATCTACAGCCTGGGCCTCCAGCCTGGCACCGTGCTCCGCGGCAACCACATCCACCACATCCGCCGCAGCCCCTTCGCGGGCTCCGCGCCCAACAACGGCATCTTCTTCGACGAGGGGAGCAAGGACTTCGTCGTCGAGGGCAACGTCATCCACTCCACCGTCCAGGCCCCCATCCGCTTCAACCGCAACAAGCAGGAAGGCCACACCTGGAAGGACAACAGCTTCGGCGTCGCCCCCGGCGAC
The DNA here is from genome assembly GCA_016872855.1 of Planctomycetota bacterium. GTDB lineage: Bacteria > Planctomycetota > PUPC01 > DSUN01 > DSUN01 > DSUN01. Next base: position 397 of record VGYV01000945.1, on the reverse strand, counting down.
CCCAAGTTCCCCGAGTCCGCCAAGGCCATCGTCGCCGCCGCCGGCCTCGAGCCCGCCTTTCGCGACGTGGATCAGCCCGTGAAGGTCACTCCCCCGCCCATCTATGGGATGAGCCCTCCGCCCGCGGCGGCGAAGTGACCCTGGCGCCGAATGCGCGTCCTGGCTCTCTGAACCCGCGTTGCATTGTGGAGGAACCGTCATGTGGCATCTGCTTGCGAAGGGCGTTCGGGCGTTTCTCGCGGCGATGGTCTGTGCTTCGCTCGGCTAGGCGGGCACACCGCCCGTCGAGCGGGTGGGTGACCTGGGGGATGCCGATCGGCTCGCCTTCGAGGGTGTCGCTGCGTTCTCCGGGAGGGCCGTGAAGAATGGGCTCGTCTCCGACCCCGGGTTCTACCTG
>VGYV01000944.1 GCA_016872855.1 Planctomycetota bacterium | reverse complement strand
TGGGTGGAACCGAGGTACTCGGCGTCCGTCAACGTGGGCAAGGGCTTGTAGGCGTTGAGGGGGTTGGGGCCCCAGTAGGCGTAGAGGATGGCCACATCGGCGGTCGGGTCCCAGCCATCGAAGAGGTCGGCGTGCTTCTTGAAGAAGGCGCGGTACTTGGCCTGGGGCTCGCCGCGTCCGGCGAAGCCGCCACCCCCGCTGAAGGCCGCCATCTCGGCGAGGGCGAGTTCCTGCACGTTCTCCCAGCCCTTGCGCGCCGCCTCGTAGCCGAGGTAGATGGGCTTGGCCTGCATGTGCCGGGCGAAGAGGAGGTTGGCCATGTGAGTGCGGCACACGGTGCCCCAGGTGAGCCTGTCGAGGCGGGGGCGGAGCCGGGTCTCCTTGTGGCTGTCGTCGGTGTAGCGGAAGCCGAAGCTGAGAGCGTAGGTGCCGGACTTGGGAGGCGTCCACGTGGCGGCGAGGGTGGCGGGGGGCTGCCTGGGCTTGCGGGATGAGCCAGTGCCGCCGACGGCGCCTTTCGGCTCAAGGTCCAGCCGCGCCTCATCGTCGCCGCAACGCAAGAGCAGGTGGAAATCCTCGGCGGCATCTTCGTCCTGGAGGCTTGAGCCGACGCTTGCGAGCTTGACCTCGATGCGGGTCGGTTTGCCCACCTGGGCCTTTGTGGGCAGGACGATCTCCGCCTGCAACTCCATCCAGGTTGCCTGGTCATTCAGCTCGTAGCGGTGAACGACGGTCTTGGCCTCGGCGGGGTCGGAGGAGACTGCGATGGCGACATCGTCGCTCTCGGGCGGCTCGTCGGCGCAGGCGATGCCGGGCGAGTATGTGCTCTCGAACATCAGGCGGTCGCACAGGCCGCCGACCTGGAGGCACTCCTGGATGTTGCCGCTGTTGGGGAAGACGGTGAAGGCGGGCTTCACCTTTCGCCCCTCATCGCGCAGCATGCCCAGGTGTTCGCCCGTCCGCAGCACGCGCCAGCGGCGGACGAGCTCGGGCGGGGCCTCGGGCGAATCGAGAGCGAGCTTGGCGAGGTCAAGCCCTTGCGTCAGCCGCTTCACCCACGCGGCCTCGCGGCTCGCGTCGAGGAACTTGCGGAACGCCTCCTTGCAGTGGCGGCAGAAGCAGGGGTCGGGATGGGCGTTGTCCACAAAGCACCCATCGTAGCCGGCCTCGGCGACCATGCGGATGAGGCGGCGGTGCCACTCCGCCCAGTCGGGGTCGACGATGCAGGCGCGGTAGCGGTGGAGCGGGGCGAAGTAGTCGGGCGAGTAGCCGCCGCAGGAGCCTGGGAGGAACTTCCCCTTGATGTCCACCGCCAGCCACTCGAAGGGGTCGCGGGGCGGCTTTGGGCCGGCCCATTTCGCATAGGCATCCCACCTGTCGTAGAACTCCCAGAATCCCTTTCGCTTCTCGTGGTCGCCGGCGAGGGTGTGGTAGGAGATGTAGGGGGCGATTTCGGGGATGCCGATGGCGTGATAGCGGCGAAGGGTCTCGCGGATGGTCTCGATGCGTTTCGCCAGCGCGTCGGGCGAGAGGAGGGCGATGTTCTCCCAACTCAGCGTGTGCTTCGGCCCGCCCGTGTACTGGTTTTCGCCCTGGTAGAGTCGAATCGGCCCCCAGAGGTGGGTGATCGGCGTGGCCTTGCCCACGTGGAGCAGGTCGGGCGGCGCGGCCTTGAACTGCTCGATGTACTCCGGCTTCGTGAAGTAGTCGCCCGAGTAGTTGATCGTGTACAGGATGGGGGGAGTAGTGATGGGAAGCGTCGCTTGCCTCCCAAGGGGCGGAGCCCCGCCAAACCAGGCCAACGCGAGGACAACCACGAGCCAGCTCTGAGTCATCGTTCGGACCTCCAGTGTGACTGCCGTGAGACGCCATGCTACCTTGCGGGTGGGCCGGCGTCAAGCTGCGGCACGTGGCCGTTGACTTCCACCGGCCAGAGGGTCTATACTGAGCGGGGGCTGACGAGGAGGTCACGCATGGGCATCAGACACGCGGCACTGGGAATCCTCATCGTCTCGATGGCAGCGGGCGCAGGGCGCGCCTCGTGGATGGCGCTGGACCCGTCTCAGGTGGCTGATACCTGCCCGGTCGTTGTCACCGGCGAGATCGTCGAGGCCGCCGAGGCAGCCGTCGAGGCCGGCGGCCGCTTGCTCGACATCGCCCGCATCAAGATCGCGGAGGTCAAGAAGAACCTCATCTTGGAACTCGACCCGAAGCCTGGGGAGCTGATCGAAGCGCGCATGCACTCCCTCAAGGACAAGACCCGGACCTCCAAAGACCTTCGCTACCCTTTGGGGACCAGGGCAATGTGGATGCTCTACCTCGGTGAGGACGGCGCCTTCTACGTCAACCGCCGCCCCGAGCAGTGCCAGCGCGACGAGGAGGCCGCGAAGAGGATCGTGCTGACCCGGACGGCTTACGCGACTGCGGCAGGCCGTCCTCGCCCGTTCACCCGTGAGGAGTGGATCGCCAGAGAGCGGGAGCGCCTGCGCAAAGAGGCCGAGGATAGGGCCGCGCGAAAGAAGAGATGGGATGCGACCGAGGACGCCATCAGCAAGGGCATCAGCGCC
>VGYV01000943.1 GCA_016872855.1 Planctomycetota bacterium | reverse complement strand
CGTTCCTTGTTTGGAGTGCTGCCTTCAGGCAGTCTTGGCTTTCCGCAACAGAAACTACATTGCCTTTCGTCTCTGGGCGCACAGTATACCGCGGGAGCCGGCGGCAACGCAAGCCCCGCCAGCGTCCAACTCCCATCAAGAATGTAGTGGCGGGGGCCGGCCCCGCCGTTAGCCGCCACATATGGACACAGAGCGGAGAGTTCGTAGTGCGGGCTTCAGCCCGTACCTGGGGAGCAGGGTACGGCCTGAAGGCCGCACTACAAACTCGTGCCCCATCCGGCTGGCGCGCTGGCGGCGACTTGCTTCGGGCCGGGGCAACCGGTATACTCATGGTTCCCAGGGGCCGCGACAAGATGAGGCGACAGAGATGGCGGTCAACTACGGCGTCTGCGATAAGTGCCACGCGCGCGTCCCCTGCTCCCACGACATCCGCGACGGCAAGGTCTTTCTGGAAAAGGTCTGCCCCGACTGCGGGACCACCGAGGGCCTGGTCAGCAACGACCCCGCCACCTGGCAGCGCAAGCGCCAAATCTGGCAGTACGACAGCGCGTCCTCCACCGCCCACGTTTGCCACCTCAAGTGCGAGGGCTGCCGCCACCCCCGCTCGCTCCGCCTCGTGTTCCTCGACCTCACGAACCGCTGCAACATGAACTGCCCCATCTGCGTGGCCAACGCCCCCTGGATGGGCTTCGACTATCATCCCTCCTTCGCCTACTTCGAGAACATGCTCAAGGGCCTGGCCAAGCTCGACCCCAAGCCCGTCATCCACCTCTTCGGCGGCGAGCCGACGCTCCGCGACGACCTGTTCGAGATCGTGGACCTCGCCCACAGCCTCGGCCTGCGCGTCCACCTGGTCACTAACGGCCTGAAGCTGGCCGACGAGGCATTCTGCAAGAAGGTCTGCGACAAGCGGCTCCCCGTCTTCCTCGGCTTCGACGGCCGCGACCCGAGCATCTACGAGCGCATGCGCAAGACCACCGCCTGCTACGCCCCCAAGCTCAAGGCCCTCGAAAACCTCAAGAAACTCGCCGCCCAGCGGCAAGACGCCATCATGTGCACGGTCGCCCGCCACATCAACGACACCCACATCGCTGACCTCTTCACCATGTGCTACGAGCACCGCAACCACATCAAGGCGCTGAACTTCCTCCCCCTCACCGAGACTTGGGAGCCCGGCCGCTTCGAGGCCGACATCTCGACCACCATCGAGGACGTCCAGGAAATCGTCGCCGCCGCCTTCCCCGACGAAAAGGTCGAGTTCGCCTCCCTCGGCCTCCAGTTCCACTTCGACCGCGCGCTCTCCTTCTTCCGCAAGAAGGGCACCCGCACCTTCAACAAGGTGCATCCCAACTGCGAGGCGGCGACCATCTTCATCCCCGACGGCGAGCGCTACCGCCCCATCAGCCATTTCCTCAAGCGCCCCCTCGACGAGCTGACCGTCGAGGCCGTGAACATGGCAAAGGCCCTCGAACCCAAGCTCGCGAAGCTCGACGCCACCCGCGGCTTCTCGCGCCTGCGCGGCCAGCTCAAGGTCCTCCGCGCCTTCCTCCCCTTCATCCGCCGAAACGTCCGCTTCCGCCGTCTCCTGAAGGGGCGCCCCTGGCTGGCCATCACGCGGCTCCTGGGGGGGCTGCTCTTCGGCAAGACCCTCTACGACCAGCTCGCCAAGCACACCTACATCGGCGACCGCCTCACCAGCATCATCCTCCCCTTCGAGGAAATCCACTCCATCGAATCCGAGCGGATGGAGATGTGCGCCGCCGGCTTCGCCTACGAGGACACTGAGACCGGCGAGGCCCGAACCGTCCCCGCCTGCGTCTGGTGGCTCTACAACAAGCCCCTCCTCCAGAGCGTCATGGCCAAGTATGGCCCGGCCGCCCATCATTGACCTCGGCGTGGTCTGCTCCGGACACCAGCCTCGGGTCAGTCGCTTGCTGTCCGGAGCCGACGACGGCCTCAGTTTCTGTTTGGGAAATGCGGGCCAAGTGCAGCCCCACCGAAGAAGGTGTGCAGAACCGTCGCAGAGAGGGAGTGCTCCGCCCCCACCGAGCTCGCATCGGTGGAGCGGAGGTTTGACCACTACCCGCGGCCCGGCTCACCCCCCGTCGCCCTCTCCCTCCGCCGCCAACAGGCGGCGGAGGGAGAGGGGGAGAAGGGGGTGAGGGTGCCCGCGAGCTAGTGGCCAAACCTCCGCCCCACTGGGGCGAGCCCAGTGGGGGCGGGACCCCGGCAGGCTTTCTGTACACGTTCTTCCGTCGAGCGGCTAAGCACGCCTCCACAGTGAAAGGTATACAGAAACGGGGAGGCACAGCTCCGCCCCCACCGACCTTGCGTCGGTGGAGCGAAGGTTTGACCACTACCCGCGGCCCGGCTCACCTCCCGTCGCCCTCTCCCTCCGCCGCCAACAGGCGGCGGAGGGAGAGGGGGAGAAGGGGGTGAGGGTGCCCGCGAGCTAGTGGCCAAACCTCCGCCCCACTGGGGCGAGCCCAGTGGGGGCGGGACCCCGGCAGGCTTTCTGTACACGTTCTTCCGTCGAGCTGCACTAAGTACAGCTCCCCACAAATAAGGGGACAACCTT
>VGYV01000942.1 GCA_016872855.1 Planctomycetota bacterium | reverse complement strand
GAACCCCTACGCCAAGCGGCTCACGCGGCAAGTGACCATCCGGATGGGCACTGACGTGATCGCTTACTTCAAGGAGTTGGCCGCTGTGACCGGCATCCCGTATCAGAAGCTCATCAACCTCTACCTGGCCGACTGTGTGGAGGCCGGCCGCACGCCATGCCTGACCTGGCCGCCACTGGAGGAACACTATGAGGAATCCTCTCCTGCTGGTCTTCGCCTTCGCCCTCGAAGCCGCAGGCACAGAACTCTCGTGCCCAGAGCCCAAGCCGGCGTTTGACCACGCGACGATTGACCGGACGCTGAAGGAGCCGCGGTATGGCTCGCTGAAGCCGGCCTATCGCTTCGTGGCGCTCGGACCCGAGGGGAAGACCATCGTCGCACTCGTGGCCGATGAATCGAGGGGACTCGGCTCGGGTGTGGACCGCATCTACGTTGACCTGAATGCGAACCGCGACCTCACGGAGCCGGGCGAGCGCTTCCTCCTCGACAAGCCCTGCCCGATGAAGGAGGTGAAGGGCCAGCCCCTCGTCACCTTCCACATCACCGCCTGGGGCAAGGACCTGGTGAAGGAGCGGAAGCTCGACGTGCCCGACCCGACCTTCGACTACTCCCTCGCCGTCGTCAGCTCCTTCCTGGAACTCACCGCCGCGGCGAAGGAGGGTTCGTGGCGGGTCAAGCTCTCCTGTTCCGACGCCACAGTGCCCTGGGGCACGCTGAAGGGCGAGGCGCCCGTCTTCCGCGTCGGCGGCAAGGAGTTCGCCCTCCGCAACGAGAGCTTCGTCACACGGTTCAATGGGCGGAACAACGTCTACGAGAACGGCGTGGGGGCCACGCTGCGGCCTGGGGCCAAGATCGAGCTGGACGGCGCGGTGCCCTTCTTCGCCGGCTCGTCGCCGTCGGTGGTCTTCGCCCAGAGCCACTGCTGGGTTTCGGGCGGCGTCCGGGGCATTCGTGGCTGGATCGAAACTCCCGGCGAACCGGGCGCTGCAAGCCGTCCTTCCTCTGACATTCATCCACCCATCCATCCATCCACCCATCCAACCCCTCACATCACCCCTGTCGTCTTCCGCGACTACTGAGGGGGCACCAAGAGGAGCAGTTCGCTCCTCACCAAGTTCCATCGCCCCGGTATCTCCCATGTCGTTATCTCGCTCGACGCCGGGCCGACCGTCGGCACGTTCGTCAAGCGGATGCCGTTCACCTTCGAAAACCCCGATTTAGGCAAGCCTGTGGCCGAGCTGTCCGCCACCGCCGAGCTTCGCAAGCAGCACCCGCAGGCCACCGTGGTCGAGCTGTGGCAGGGCGCGCCCCTGCCCCAACTCGGCATCGCCTCCTACGATGGCGTCCGCGACGTCTATTTCGGCGACGGTCGCCCCGAGAAGGGCTTCGGCGGCTCCTGCACCAACAGCGGCACCGACCTCTCCTACGGCGACGACCTGCGCTACCAGCTCCACCTCGGCGGCGAGGGGCGGCGAACCCTCATCGCCTTCGACCTCTCGATGCTCCCCCGCGACGCCAAGCTCGCCAAGGCGGTCCTGATGCTGAACGTCGAGGAACTCGACCGCAAGGCCGACCGCAACTACCGCATCGTCGCCCTCAAGCGCCGCTGGAGCGAGGGCGTCGTCGGCGTCATGGGCGGACTCAACGGCACGACGAATGAGCTGAGGCCGCTCGGCGGACGCAAGCTCTATCCCATCGGCGACACCGAGAACTGGGAGCAGCCCCTCTACGCCGGCCCGTCCGACCGCCAGCCCGAGCCTGTTGACCTGCTCGCCATCGAGAAGACCGGCTGGCTCGCCCTCGACCTCACGGCCCTCGCCCAGAAGTGGCTCAGCGGCGAGTGGCCCAACCACGGCATCGCCATCGAGGCGGTCAGCGACGACTGGACGATGGGCCGCTACGACGTGCGGATGACCGCCTCCGACTACCCCGTTGACCCGGCCCTGCGGCCGCGCCTGGTCCTCGTCCTCGATGGCGCCCCGAAGCCCGCCCCGTACCAGGTGAAGGAGCAAAACGCTGACCTCAAGGCCGCCTTCCAGCAGGCCAGGGAGAGCGGGCGGATGATCCTCTGCCATGTCCTCGCCACGTCGTCCCTCACCAGCCGCCGCTTCGAGGCCATGCTCAACGCCACCCCCGCCATATCGAGGCTCGTCGAGAACGACTACCTCGAGGTCCGCCTCGACGCCGACAAGCCCGAGCACGGCGCGTTCCTCAAAGCCCAGGGAGTGCGCCGCTTCCCCTCCACCCTCCTCATCTCTCCGCGCGATTTGGAAGGTCGGCACTTGGCGCTCCTGGAGCCTTTCGACTGGGACTGTCCCGCTGGCCTCCTCCGCAGCGCCTTCGAGTTCGAGCAGCTCTACTCCCGCGCCCTCCAAGGCGCGATCAACCATGTCGCAAGGTGAGCCCCTGTCCCTTGCGTCCCTGTGGTCCCCTTTTTCGTTGGTAGGCTTCAATTGAATAGGGCGTGGTCCGTTTCGGACACCGTTAGGCGGCGGCCGTCTCGGCCGCTGAGTGGGCCACGGGTCTCCAGCGCCGCGCCCCGAATCGTCTCTGGGCGTCGCTCTGCATGTGGAATTGCCAGAAGGAC
>VGYV01000941.1 GCA_016872855.1 Planctomycetota bacterium | reverse complement strand
CTGACACGCCCCCGGTTTGCGTAGAGGGGAGCCTTCAGCCCGCCACGGGGCGGGCGGCAGGTGGTAGCCCACGGCGTAAGCCGTGGGTCGCGGCGTGCAAGAGGCCCAGCCCCCGCAGGGGGCGGCAGAAGCCATGTGCCCAGCGGCTCTGCCGCCCCCTGCGGGGGCTTGGCGGTGGGGCGGGCGGCGTTCCCACGGCTCACGCCGTGGGCTACCATCTGCCGCCCCTGACGGGGCTTGGCGAGATGGAAGACGCTCCCTGCGAAACCGGGCGCGTGTCAGCTTGGGTGTCTCTTGACATCTGCCGGCCCGCTCGCTAGCATGCCTGGGTGGGCTGTGGAGGAGGCCCGGAAGGGGAAGTGATGGCGAAGCTGACTCTGGCCCGCAGGGAGTTCCTCGCCGCCACGGGTGCCGCGCTGGCCGCGCCCGCCTTTGGCGGCGAAAGGACAAAGGTGAGCGAGCGCATGGACCTGCCGCTCGTGGACTGGCACGTGCACCTCGACAACAGCACGATTGACAAGGTTCTGGAGGTCTCCCGCGAGCGGGGCGTGACGTTCGGCATCGTCGAGCACGCGGGCACGAAGGAGAACAAGTACCCCGTCGTCCTCAGCAACGACGAGGAACTTGGCCGCTACCTGGCGATGCTCGAAGGCAAAGGCGTCTACCGCGGCGTCCAGGCCGAGTGGCTCGACTGGGCGACCTGCTTCTCGGCCAAGGCGCTCGCACGCCTCGACTACGTGCTGATGGACGCGATGACCTATCCCGGCAAGGACGGCCAGCGGGTGAAGCTGTGGGAGAAGGGGGTCGAGGAGCGGGTCGAGGTGAGCGACAAGCAGGCATTCATGGACCGCTTCGTCGCCTTCCACGTCGAGCTGATCGAGAAGCAGCCGATAGACATCCTGGGCAACGTCTCGTGGCTCCCCGGCCCGCTGGCGGGCGACTTCGAGGCGTTCTGGACGGAGGGGCGGATTCGCCGCGTGGTGGAGGCGGCGGCGAAGGAGAAGGTGGCCATCGAGATCAGCTCGGGCTTTCGCCTGCCCACGCTCCGCTTCCTCAAGCTGGCGAAGGCGGCGGGCGTGAAGTTCGCCTTCGGCACCAACGGCCGCTACCCGAACATGGGCAAGCTCGACTACTCGCTCCAGATGGCCAGGGAGCTTGGGCTGACGAAGGGCGACCTCTTCACACCTCCGCCGGACGGCCAGAAGGCCGTACGACGCAAGAGGCGAGTGGCGAGGACAAGTGACAGATGACAGGGGGCCAGTGAGGAGTGGTGAGTCGCTGACTGGCTTGCCTTCCACTGGCCACTCGTCACCAGACACTCTCAAGGAAGCTGGGCCCATGGGACCGGACTTGATCAGCATCGGGCTTTCGGTGATGGACTACCTGTTCTTGTGCGACGAGCTGCCGCGCGGGAGGTTCGGGGGCGCGTCGGACCACCTGGTGCAAGGCGGCGGGCTGGCCGCGACGGCGGCGGTGGCGATGGCCCGCCTCGGTGGCAAGGTCGAGATGTGGAGCCGCGTGGGCGACGACCTCCAGGGGCGCTTCATCCTCGAACAGTTCCAGGCCGAGGGCGTGGACACGAGCCAGGTGCGCGTGTGCCCCGGCGGCCGCAGCCCGGCCTGCGCCGTGACGGTGGACCGCAGCAACGGCGAGCGCTACTTCACCTACTTCCCCGGCCGCGGCCTCGACCCCTCGGCGGATGGCCTGGACCTCGAGCGCATCGCCCGCGCGAAGGCGGTGCTGGTGGACTGCTCGTGGCCCGAGGCCCAGATTGCCGCGGCCCGCCGCGCCCGCGAGTGCGGCGTGCCCGTGTGCGCCGACGTAGGGGGCGTGGGCGAGCGCATCCGCGAACTGCTCCGCCACGTGGACTACCCGATCTACTCCCACGCCTGCGCCCAGCACTACGGCGGCACGGGCACGCTCGAGGGCGACCTGCGCCGCCTCGCCGAGCTGGGCGGCAAGGCCCCAATGGTCACCCTCGGCGCCGACGGCTGCATCTGGCTCGAACCAGAAGGCAGAGGACAGACGACAGAGGACAGCCCACGCACCTCGCGCTCCTCTCCGCTGTCCTCTGCACACTCTCCACTGCCCACTGTCTTCCGCCGCCTCCCAGCCTTCAAGGTCGAGGTGGTGGATACGACGGGCTGCGGGGACGTGTTCCACGGGGCCTTCACATTCGGCCTGGGCGAGGGGTGGGACGTGGCGCGCAACGCCCGGTTCGCCTCGGCCGTGGCCGCCCTCAAGTGCCGCGCCCTGGGCGGCCGCACCGGCATCCCCACCCGCGCCGAGACCGAGGCATTCCTGGCCGAGAGGACGCAAGAAAGATGACAGAGGACAGACGACAGAGGACAGACCGAAGGCCCAGGCCGTCGTGCCTCCGCGTCTCGGCTGCCGGCTGCTGTCTGCCCACTGCTCGCCCTGTTTCTCCTCCTTGGACCTGTGTGCCGCTGAGAGGGGTTTCAGACTCCCCTCCCTTTCAGGGCTGATCTTTGCCCACATCTCCGAGGACGGGCGCTGCCAGCCCCGTCAGGGGCGTCAGAGGGTAGCCCACGGCGTAAGCCGTGGGATCACCGCGCCCCACGGACCA
>VGYV01000940.1 GCA_016872855.1 Planctomycetota bacterium | reverse complement strand
CACCCAGTCGGGAGCGCCCTTCACCGCTCTGGACGGGGCCGACCCGGGCTTCCGGCTGAGCGGCATCGACGGTCTGGTGGGTAATTCCATCCGGGCTAACCTCAACAGCAGTCTGAACCTGGCCACCATGGCGGTCGAGGAGTTGTTCCGGGAGGGCGGCGCGAGGCTGTTCTCCCGCGTCACTGCGGCCAGCCCCATCGGCAACGTGGGTCGCAACATCCTGCGCACCGACGGCATTACCAACCTGGACCTGGGCATCATCAAGAACACCAGAATCACCGAGAGTCACCGGCTGCAACTTCGGGCCGAGTTCTACAACATGGCCAACTCGCGGGATTTCGGGATTCCCGAGTCGCGCGTCAGCTCGGCCAACTTCCTGAATCAGTGGGGCGTCAACGGCGGCAACCGCCGCATCGTGGTCGGCCTGCGCTACGTCTTCTAGGCGAGCGGGGCCGCTCCCCGAGCGTCCGCCAAAGCATCAGTGGGACAGGCGCTGCCTGTCCCACACCCTTCCATTTGCTCTCGTGACCAGGGGGGATTCACCAGGATAACTGCTGAGGGCATGGTGCGCCTGGAGAGATTCGAACTCCCGGCCTTCTGGTTCGTAGCAGTGCACTCATCGGGAATGAGTGACTTATACCGCTTGTTACTTATTGCTCCCGAGCAGTATTCTCAGCCACTTAGCCGAAGGGTAGTAACAGTGGGTAGTAAGCCCTCCATGCAAGGGGTGGGCATACTTTCGGGCATACCTTCCCACCACCGGAACGCTGCGCGCGGAGTAAGTTCCCGTCCTGCCTGTGGCGGTTTTCTATCCCGCCCGCTCTGGGAAATAGCCCGCCTTCGCGCGGAAGCCGGCCTGGGAGCGTTCAGCGGGCGTCGGCTGACTCCTAACCACGCGGGAGGCGGGGCCGATTCGTTGTAGAGCCTGTAATCGCAAGAACGGGTTCACGGAGACCGGAAACAGGTATGATTGCCAGCATGGGGAGGTGAACCATGAACCCGTGGGCGAAGGCCGCCGTGCAGGGTGCGGCTTGTGGGCTGGTGTTCGGCGTCGTGGTACTGATCGGCGGGCGGCTGTGGTGGCCGATCCTAGTCAAGACGGCAGTGGGATACGTCGTTCTCATGTTGGTGGGCATCAACATCCTTGGTGTGGTTGTAAGGGGTCTCCTGCCCACGCCCGAGATGAGGGAACTGCAAGCCCGTATGGCTGACTCCCCGTTTATGCAAGAAGCGGTAGCCCGCGACAAGCGCTTGAACGTTGGCCTGACGTTGTTCTTCGCAGCCCTGGGCCTTGCCTACCTCTATGCACTGTTCCGCTTCTGGAACATCGGCGTGGTAGCGGCAGCGGTCATGCTCATGCTGGGACGACTTCCCGACCTCCTCTGGGAGATTCGCACTGGTCGAAAGGTCACGCTTTATGACGCTCCCAAGGGACTCCGTAGCCTTCTGGCCACGCTGTTGTCGTGGGGAGCCCTCCCAGTGCTGTTGTTCGCCTTGTATCGAGGATAATGGCTAGAACCTTCTTAGACGACATCAGCCTTGAGACCATCAAGCCTGAATTTGGTCTGCCATCCCTGCTTGCGAAAGCCGTGCTAGACTCGAAACGATGAAAAACCGTCCCTGGTGGCGAAGCTGGCGCGGCGGGCTGATGAGCCGGGGGGATGCCGGCGGTCCCGGTTTCGACCCGGTAGGATGCCTCTCCTTAGCTGGCATCGGTGTGGGCTTGTGCTTCCTCATTTTGGGTCTCGCCAGCGCCGCCCGCGAGAATCCCACCTGGGCAGATGTGTTCGTGCCGCTCCTCGTCGGTCTGGCCTTGACCATTTGCGGGGTCTTGGCATTGAGACCAAAGCAAGCCAGACCGGAGAGGCCGAGACCGGAGAGGAAGAAACTCCGTCTGGCCCCGATCTTCGGCGTCGCCCTGATTCTCATCGGCCTCGGCCTCTTCGTTTACGGGATTCTAGGGCGTGAACGTTTTGGCTGGTCCACCGAAGCTCGTTTGGAGGCTGCTGTCGGCGCGGCCCTTGCGGTTGGTGGCTTACTTACTCTAAGAGCCAGGAAGTGAATTGCACTTGCTGAGGGGTATATTAAGTCTTACACCGATACCCCTCCTTAGCAAGACCGGCAGGAGGTGAACCATGAATCCGTGGGCGAAAGCCGGCGTGCAGGGTGCGGCGTGCGGGCTGGTGTTCGGGGTGGTGGTGGTAGTCGGCGGGCGGCTGTGGCAACCGCAGGTTGCGGCGGCGCAGGCCGAGCAGTCGGCTGTGGCGGATGTTGTGAGAGCGCGGCGTTTCGAAGTGGTGGACGCGGCGGGGAAGGTGCGGGCGATTCTGGCCGTCGCCCGAAGTGAAACACCCGGCCTGATCTTCTACGACGCGGCGGGGAAGCCGCAGGCAGCGCTGGCGGTGTCCTCTGACAAAGGACCGGGGCTGAACTTCTGGGACGAAGCAGGGAACGTTCGGGCGGCCCTGGGCCTGGACCGTGACGGAAGATCGGGCATGAACCTGAGGGACGGGGCGGGGAACCTGCGCGCAGGCCTGGTCTTGCTCAATGACGGGAGATCGGGCCTGAACTTCTACGACACGGCCGGGAAAGGGCGGGC
>VGYV01000939.1 GCA_016872855.1 Planctomycetota bacterium | reverse complement strand
GGCGCCCATGACCACCTCCCACTGCCTCTGCGTGACCTCGTACTTGCCAATGTAGAGGGGCTTGGCGAAAGTCACTTGATGGACTGGCTTCTGGTTCGGAGTGCCCCTTTCCGACCCCATGGCAAACGAGCCAGGAGGGATGAGGACGAGATCCAGCTTCACCCCGCCGCCCAGGTGCACCGAGTCCTCCACCTTCACGCCGAGGGCCTTGGCCGCCGCCTCCTGCCGCCGCTTGGCCTCTGCCGCGTCGAAGGGCCAGGTGGACTCCACCCCTTTCTTCGGTTCGAGCCTCGTCTCGGAAGTATGGTCGGGCGGTGCGACTGTGGGGGGAATGCCGGATTCACCAAGCTTGGCCAGGGAGTCCGCCAGCGCGCTCGTCAGCTCCCGGTGGCTGAGGATGACGGGCGACGTGATGCCGTAGCGGTCAAGTGTGCTTTCCAGGAGCTTCCGCGCTTCTGCCCACCGGCCTTGGCGATAGGCCGCCAGTGCCGCCGCGACCACGCTCTCGGCTTCCAACTCGTCGAGCCATGGCGAGACGTCCTCTCCTGCCTTCTCTGCGTTCTGGAGCTTCTGTCTGGCCCGCGCGGCCTCGCCCTCGCTGAGGCAGAGGAGCGCAGTCTTGACGGCAGCCGCGCCGGCCGGCGACCGCTCGGTCGCCCACTCGGCGAGCAGTACCAGTTGCGGGCCGGGCAGCCGCCACACGGGTTGGCGAAGCATGGGCTGTCCGCCCGCGTCGCCCCCGCGCCTCAACACGAGTTGTGCGTTGAGGCCCGACCCCGCAAACCCCACAACCGTCCAGCTCTGCCCGTGGAGTGCGAAGGACTTGCCGATGGCGGCGGGAGGCCCCTTGAGAATGGCTTCCCAGACCTCGGCGAGGAGTTCAAGGCGGCGTTGGAGTCTGTCCACGGCCTTCGCTCGGTCCCCATCGCGGAGGGTACCGGGCACCGCACGGGAGAGCTCAAGGGCCCTGGCGTAGTCGCGCTTCGTGATCTCCGCCTGCACGACGGCGAAGTGCCGCGTGAGCAGCCCGAGCGCCCGTCGGCGGTCGAGCACAGCGCGACGTGCCGCCGCGGCCTCAATCAAGGGGTCGAGGGCCGCCATCTCGCGCCTGGCGAAGCCAACGAACGGCTCAATGCCGAACCTCGTAGCCACCTGCTCGTAAAGGGCCTTTGCCACTTCATACTGAGTCGCCTTGCTCATCTCCTGGGCGCGCCGATGGACCTCGTCGTAGGCCCGCTGCGCACCCGAGATGATAGCTTCCCTCTCGCGCTGCGCAGCTTGGCGGAGTTCTTCTGGCACACTCCCCATGGGGAATTCGTCGAACTGCGCAAGGGCGTTGCCGAAGCGATGTGTCGCCGCAAGGTCCTTCGCGCGCTGGCGAGTGGCGTCGAGCCGAGCCAGGCGCTCCCTGCGGGCGACGCCCTCGAGTTCGTCGAGTCTCCGTTCCGCTCTGTAGGCGGCCTCAGTGTTGCCGAACTTCTCTACGACCTCGCGGAAGCGTTTAGTGATGCCCTCGCGGTCAGCAGGCGCTTCGGAGGCATACTGGATGGCGCTCCGGAGGGCGGCTTCGGCCTGAAGCAGCAGGGCCTTCTTCGGGTCGGCTTTCTTGGCCTCCGGCTCGGGCGGGGATGCAAACACGGCGGTGGTCACATTGCTTCGGGCTTGTGGCTCTGGCGTTCGGCGCCGAAAGGCAACGGGCAGGAGGATGGCGAGGATGAGACCGATGGCGAGGAGACCCCAACCCCAGTACTGGTTTAGGAAGCCGGCTGCCGCCACTCCGAGGCCGGCTGGGACAGGCTCGGGGGCTGGCGCTGGTGGGGGCACGATGGCCCCTGGCTGGGGGACGGAGGCGAACGCGGAACGCTCCTGTCCGCCGTACCCGCAAGCGGCGCACCTGCTGGCCTCCGCCGGCACCCAGGCTCCACACGAATGGCAGCGCCACCGGGGGCCGGCGACAGCCGTGGGGACGCCCGGAATCGCCTTCTGAGGCGTTGGCCCGCGCTCGGGCCGGGGCTTGGGCTCTGGGGTTACAGGGGGGAGCCCCAACTCCTGGGCGAGGTGTGCGTCGTAGGGGGCCTTGGTGCTGAGGTCCTGGAGGATGACGCCGGCGCCGTTGACCTCGTTGAGCATTTCCTGGACGCGCCGCATGCGGTCCGGGTCGGGATGAAGGACGTAGCGCTTGAGTTCGGTGGTCTGGCGCAGGACAGCCTCGTAGATGACGTGGGTGTCGGGCTCGAAGAGGGTCAGGCCGAGGATGGCATAGTGGTTCGGCGGCCGCGGCCCAGGTGGGATGCCGAGGAGCTCGGCGTAGAGGTCTTCAGCCATACCGGCAACACGCCCCCGCACAGTGTTGCGGCACTTCGGGCTTGCCGCTGCCCGCCACGCGGCGATGACCAGATGATAGCCGTCCCGGCGGGGTGTGTCAATGAGGTGGTGGAGCCATGGTGCCTGTGCAGCCGCTGGTGCAGGCGGCTGGAACTCCACCGGTGGCGCCCCTGCTTTACCTGAGCCTGGTGTCCCCATAGTAGACCTGTATGTTCGTGGCGGATGTGGGGAGTTCGAAGAAGAAGGTGGTGGTGTACGGGATAAAAGCGGGCTCGTCACC
>VGYV01000938.1 GCA_016872855.1 Planctomycetota bacterium | reverse complement strand
TGGCTCACAAAGATCAAACGCCGCTTGGCCTGGCGGTGTGCTCCCATTCGACCCTGCTCCTATCGTCTCGGCAGCTGGGTGCCAGTAATCTACGATGGCAGGGAGGGCCTGTCAAGTGAATGTTCGCCGCCTCACCAGTCCCTGCGCCACTTGACGGCGCCGTGTTCGGTCACCAGCACCTCGACCGGCAGGTCGTGGGCGGCGTGCGGCACGGCGTCAAGGACCTGGGCGGAGAAGGCGATGCCGCAGCGGGTGGCGTGGAAGTCGGGGTGGGACATGTAGCGGTCGTAGTAGCCCCCGCCCCGGCCGATGCGGTTGCCCTCCCGGTCGTAGCCGCGGGCCGGCACCAGCACGAAGTCAATCTCCCCGGGCGCCACGACCTCGCTGCCCCGCGGCTCCAGGATGCCGAAGACACCCGGCACCAGGTCGCTCGCTAGGTCTCGCAATGCCACCGCATTCATTGTCTTTCGCCGGCGGTCAACCTTCGGCACGGCGATGGCCTTCCCGGCCGCCAGCGCGTCGGAGATGATGGGGAAGGTGTCCACCTCGTCCGCGATGGAGAGGAACATGAGGACGGTCTTCGCCCGCCGAAGCTCCGGAAGTTCCGCGACGAAGCGGCGGATGCGCTCGCTCGCCTCGCGGCGCTGCGCCGGGGTCAACCGGGCGAGGCGTCGGGCGATTTCTTCTCGCGCTTGCGCTTTTTCCACGCCTCCAGCCTCTCCTTGATCTGCTTCTCGGCACCCTCGTCGGTCGGCTCGTAGTAGGTGCGCTCGACGGGGATGTAGTCCTGCTCGACAAAGTGCCCCTCCCCCTCGTGGGCGTATTGGTAGCCCTCGCCACGGCCGAGGCGTTTGGCGCCGCGGTAGCTCGCGTCGCGCAGGTACTCGGGCACCTCAAGCACGCGGCCCTCGCGGACGTCCTCCATCGCGCGGTCAATGGCCAGATAGGCGGCGTTGCTCTTGGGGCAGGTGGCGATGTAGGTGACGGCCTGGGCGAGCGGGATGCGGGCCTCGGGCATGCCGACGAATTCGGCCACCTGGAGCGCGGCGCTGGCCAGCACGAGTGCAAGCGGCTGGGCGTTCCCCACGTCCTCCGCCGCGCAGATGACGATGCGGCGGGCGACGAAGCGCGGGTCCTCGCCGCCCTCGAGCATCTTGGCCATCCAGTAGAGCGCCGCGTCGGGGTCGCTGCCGCGCATGCTCTTGATGAAGGCCGAGGCCGCGTCGTAGTGGGCGTCCTCGTCGCGGTCGTAAACCACGGCCTTGCGTTGAATCGAGTCCTCGGCCACCTTGAGGTCGTAGCGCACCAGGCCGTCGGGGCCGCGCGGGGTGGTGAGGACGCCGACCTCGAGGGCGTTGAGCGCCCGGCGGGCGTCGCCATCCGAGACCTCAGCAAGGAAATCCAGTGCGTCGCCGGTCAACTCCACCTTGTGCTTTCCGAGGCCACGCTCTTCGTCACTCAGCGCTCGACGGACGATGGCCTTCACGTCGTCGCGGGTCAGCGGCTTGAACTCGAAGATTTGGGAGCGCGAAACGAGTGCCGAGGTGACGGTGAAGAAGGGGTTATGCGTCGTCGCGCCGATCATGCGCACCACCCCCTCCTCCACGTCGGGCAGGAGCACATCCTGCTGCGCCTTGTTGAAGCGGTGAAGCTCGTCCACGAACAGCACGGTGCGCTTGCCCGCGCGGTGCCGCTCGCGGGCAACGGCGAGGACCTCGCGCAGCTCCGCCACGTTAGATGCCGCGGCGTTGATAGCCACGAATCGCGCCTGCGTGTGGTGGGCGATCACGTGGGCAAGAGCCGTCTTCCCAGTCCCTGGTGGCCCGTAGAAGATCACCGACGCCAGGCGGTCGGCCTCGAGCATTCGCCGCAGGAGCCGCCCTGGGCCGAAGAAGTGGTCCTGGCCGGCGAACTCCTCGACGGTCCGCGGCCGCATCCGCGCGGCGAGCGGGGCGTTGGCCTCGACCTTGGGCTCTTCGTCAGATGAGGGAGCGAATAGATCCATGTGGCTGCGATCTTCAATCCGCAATTCGCAACCCGTAATCCGTAATCAGAATAGGAATTCGCGGGGCGGGATGCAAGCGCCGGGGGCCAAAAAACAACCTCCGCCCTGTGCCGTGGAGCAGGCCATTCCAACCCGCGCGTCCAAGTGGGTGCCAGATGACAGCTTCAAACGTCCTCGGCCGAGGCTGGTTTTCCACTGACAGTTCTGCTGGCCCCCTCGCGTGGTTGTCGGTTGGACTTTTGCGAGCCTTGCTCAGCACGAACACCGCAGAGGTTGTCGGGTTCGCGCCGTGTTGTCGGGCCGCCTACCCTCATTGCAGCCAGCCGCGCGCTCAATGCAAGCACAAACTCCCACGCCTGTCAAGCAGTAATCGTTTCGGGGTGCAGTAACGGATTTGTGCGCCGCCCGCCCTCGTTCGTAGTTCGGCGTTTACGCGGTTCTTCTGTCCGCCCTGGGAGCCCTGAAGACCGCCTGAACGGCCTGTCGATTTAGTCGGCCCGGGAATTGCTGAGAAGATGGCCAGATTTCTATTGTAATCCCGCGGCGGAGCAAATAAGATAGGCGTCGGTGAGGGACGAGGCCGCCTTGCGAGGAGATGCTGA
>VGYV01000937.1 GCA_016872855.1 Planctomycetota bacterium | reverse complement strand
TCCTCCTCCTCACTTACCTCACCTTCCAATTCACATTCGCCGTGGGCCACGCGCCGACCGACTGGATCGAGGCCCTCTTCGGCTGGCTCTCGGGCGCCGTGGCAGGGCTGTGGCCCGCAGGCTCCGAGAGCGCACTCCGCGACCTGTTGTGCGATAGCGTCATCGCAGGCGTCGGCGGCGTCATTACCTTCGTTCCCTACATCCTCCTCCTCTTCCTCGCCATCGCGTTCCTCGAGGACACCGGCTACATGGCCCGCGCGGCGTTCCTCATGGACCACCTGATGCACAAGATCGGCCTGCACGGCAAGAGCTTCATCCCCATGCTCATCGGCTTCGGATGCTCGGTGCCCGCGATCCTGGCGACGCGGACGCTCGACAGCCGCCGCGACCGGCTCACCACCATGCTCGTCGTCCCCCTGATGAGCTGCTCGGCCCGCTTCGTCATCTACACCGTCATCGTCGGCGCCTTCTTCGCCGACCGCGTCCTCCTCAACGTCGGCCCCTTCGCCCTGCGGCTCCAGCCCGTCATGTACTTCCTCATCTACCTGATTGGCGTCGTCCTGGCCGTCCTGGCGGCCAAACTGCTGCGCATGGCCGTGCTGCGGGGGGAGACAGCGCCGCTGGTGATGGAGCTGCCGCCGTATCGCATGCCCACGCTGCGCGGCCTGGCCATCCACATGTGGGAGCGCGGCTGGCTCTACGTCAAGAAGGCAGGCACCGTCATCCTCGCCCTCTCCATCATCCTCTGGGCGCTCACCACTTACCCAAAGAAGACGGAGTTCAGCCAGGACTACGCGGGTCGCCGCGCGAAGGCCGAGCAGATGGCCGACCCGGCGGCGCGGGAGGCCGAGTTGACGGCCATCGAGCACGCCGAGGCAGCCGAGCGCCTCGCCTATTCGGCGGCCGGGCGCATCGGCAAGGCCATCGAGCCGGCCCTGCGGCCCCTCGGCTTCGACTGGCGCATCGGCACCGCCCTCATCGGCGCCTTCGCCGCAAAGGAGGCCTTCGTCGCCCAGATGGGCATCGTCTACGCCGTGGGAGCAGGCGAGGCCGACCGCGAGGCGCTCCGCCAGCACCTCCGCCAGGACTACCCGCCCCTCGTCGGCTTCTGCATCATGCTCTTCTGCCTCGTCAGCATGCCCTGCGTCGCCACCATCGCCGCCACCCGCCGCGAGAGCGGCTCCTGGCGTTGGGCGCTCCTCCAGCTCGGCGGCCTCACCGCCCTCGCCTACCTCCTCACCCTCCTCACCTACCAGCTCGGCCGACTGCTCGGACTGGGGGTGTAGCTGGCCCAATCGTCCTCGTCGTCGTCCTCGTCGTCGTCGTCGAGACAACTCGCTCTCCTCCCCCGATTTCCTATTCTCTTGCCCTCATTCTCTTATCCCTCTTCGACCCTTGGTCCCCACCACAGAGGGGCCTGGATGGCGCACTGCTTCACCTCCTTTCCTGCGTTCCTGCATTCCTTATAGTCTGTCTTGGTTGACGCCGATGGCGGAAAGTTACGGCCTGGCACCAGCGCGCGAAAAGGCGGGAAGCTAAGGAAGCTGGCACATATTGTATCCGGCCTTCGCTGGCACACAACCTGTAGCGGCGGGGCCGTGCCACCATTCCCATCGTCAAGGAGCGTAGAGTGTAGCAGGCTGGCGACCCCGCGCCCAAGAAGTGAGGGAGTCGAGGGACTCGGGGGAGTCGAACATTTTGTGGCTGGGCCGGCGATGGTACGCAATATGTTGTGGCAGAGGGCCGCCGGAGGCCAGCCGGGAAGCTAGGGAGGCGAGCGCCGTAGTGCTAGAAGGCCACCTCGGTGTCCTCGCGGAGGGTGACGGGCTTCTCGCGGTCGCCGACGCGGATGCGGTAGGCGGAGAGGTCGGTGCGCTCGATCTTGACGGTGCGCTTGCCGGCCTCGACGATCTGGCCCTTGCCCGCGGCCAGGTGCTCGGGCAGGTGGGCGACGAAGAGGCCCGTCGCGTCGGCCTGGCCCGCGGCGGCCTCGGCGCCGGACTTGTCAAGGACCACGACCTTCGCGCCCGGAGCGGCCTTGACGCGGAGGGTCCAGCCGACCTTGTATTCCGAGACGTAGCCTGTGGTGTAGTCGTTGATGGCTACGCCGAACTCGATGCCCTCGAAGCGGTTGGAGAAGAAGGCGACGTTTCGGGCGGGGTGTCTGTACCAGCCGAGCATGAAGGGGACGAATGGCTCGGCGCCCTCGGCCCTGCGGAACGTGTTGCCGCGGAGGACGACGTTGGAGCCAGGGCCATACATGTTGCTGATCCAGACGGGTGTGACGTTGCTGGTGACGGTGTTGTTGTAGTAGACGCCGCCGTGGTCGGAGCCGCCGATGTAGAAGGCGTAGGCCCCGTGCTTCTCGCCGTTCGGGGGGGCCTGTTGGTCAATCGTGAACTCGTTGTCGTGGATGAAGTTCTGGTCGCCGCCGACGCTCATGAAGATGCCGTAGGTCATGGGCTTGTAGCCGGGGTCGGCGCCGGGGAAGCGGCGGCCGGTGACGTGTATCTTGTTGTGATGTATACGGTTATGGCCGCAGTAGCCCTTCGGGTCGGCCTTGCTCGCGTTGTAGTCGGTCAGGCGAATGGCGTTCACGCTGTAGTCGGAGTTGTGGTACTCGT
>VGYV01000936.1 GCA_016872855.1 Planctomycetota bacterium | reverse complement strand
CTTGTAGAGTGCCTGCGCCGCCGACAGGATGAACGTGTTGTCGGGGGACTTTCCGGCCAGCTCCGCCAGCATCAGGTCAATGTGGCCCTGGAGCTTCTCCACGAAGGCCGCGTCGCCGTAGGTGAAGTGGTCGTTGAAGTAGATCTTCGCCATGAGCTGGAGCAGGCGGGTGGCGTAGGGTTCGGGGCGCGAGGTGTCGCGCCCGGCGATGACCACCTCGATGGCCGCGCTCAGGTGGGCCATGCAGGCCTCGATCTTGTGCTCGAGGAGGTAGAGGTGCGCCACCTCGGCGCGGTAGGCCACGTTGTTGGGGTCCTTCTTCAGCTCCGCCTCGTAGAAGCCCACCTCGCGGTGGCCGAGGTTGGCCTCCACGGTCACGGTCTCGCGCGGCTTGACAGTGACCTCTTGCTGCCAGTCGGCGAAGTTGGTCTTGCTCACCCGCAGGCTGTAGGTCTGCGGCTCGAGGTCCTCGAGCTTCAGGGGCGTGTTGCCGCGGTACTCGCCGTCCAGGTGCACCGACGCGCCGTCGGGCTTGGAGTTGACGGCCAGGGTCCCGCGCTCGGCGATCTTCAGGATCACGTGAATGGGTGCATGGGAGCGCGAGGTGACGTTGAGCGCGGCCCTGTGGACCTCATAGCCGGACTTCTGGATGCGGAGGACGTGCTCGCCGACGGCGACCTCGAGGTTCTGAAGGGGCGTGGGGCCGCGGAACTCGTCGTCAATGAACACCGAGGCTCCGCTGGGCTCGGAGGAGATTTCGACCGCGCCCCTGCTGGGGAGGAGGCCGAACACGCGGAAGCCGCCGCCATCCTTCTTCGGGGCGTCCCAGCTCACCCCTTTCCCCCCATCCCTGCCGCCTTGCCCACCCGGCCCGAAGAGCAGCAGGACGCCGAACGCAATGCCCAACAGGAGCACTGCCGCGGCGCCGGCCACTGCCGCAATGCGCGAGGCGCGGCTCCGCAGCGGCAGCGCGCTCGGCGCCACCACCGTGCGGCGCGTCGCATGCACCAGCACCTGCACTGTCGTAGTGCCGATCTGGAGGAGCGAGCCGTCCGGCAGGCGGGCGCGGTCCACCTGCTTGCCGTTCACGTAGGTGCCGTTCTTGGTGTTGAGGTCCTCGAGGATCACCCCGTCGGGGCGGTGTGTGACTGCGCAGTGGAGGCGGGAGGCCCAACTGTCGAGCACGCGGAAGTCGGCGCGGTCCCCGCGGCCCAGGATGGCCCGCTGGCCCTCCCTCAGCTCGAAGGAGGAGCCGGCCTGGGGGCCGTCTATGATCCGAAGCAGCACCGGCATCGCTCACCCGCCTGGCCCATATTTCCCGCGAAGTGCGGGTTACTCTTCCATGCCCTGTGGCACGTGGTCGGGGTCGTCGGTCAGCAGAATGACGTCGAAGCGAGGGCCGTCCTCGCGGTTGAGAATCTCCATCGTGTGGTCGCCGGCGGCCAGGTAGAAGCGGCGGCGGTTGTCCTCCTCCTCCTTGTCGCGGACCTCGGACCATTTCCAGACCTTGTAAGGCCCGCCATCGGAGCCGAAGAGGAAGGCCTCGGCGTGCGGCGCGCCCTCCTTGTCGAACCGCACGTAGAGCGTGTCGCCGCACTGGTCCCACCAGTTGCGCCGGCACCAGAAGATGTACTTGCCGGCGGCCTTGACCTTGAACTTGTAGACGGCTCGCGCGTGCTTGGGAGGCTGGCCGGCGGGGGGGTCGGGCGTCCCCGCCTTGTCGGGCACCGAGATGCACTTGCCGCCAGAGGCGGTCGGATCGTCCACGACGCGCATGACCTTCCCGCCGACGTCGGGGAGCGCGTCGTCCGACTCGATCTTCACGGCGCTCTCGGCCTCGATGCGGATGCGCTCGAAGCTGTCGGCGAACTCCACGCCTCCTTTGGTTCCGCGGGAGCCCTTCCGCCCGTTGTTGGACGGCGCGCCGCCGGCCGAATTGTCCTTCGAGCACGACAGACACAATGCGGCCGCGGCGGCCGCCAGCCCCGCGGCCATCAATCTTCGCACGCCGGAACCCATTCGCTCGCTCCTCTGACGCCGCTGTTCCCCTTCACTACACTATAGCAGCGGAGTATGGGCAAGTCAAGGAAAAGCAGGGACATGGGTGCAATGACGGGCTTGTACGCTCTGAGGGCTTCCCGTTTGGAGTCCCGCCTTCAGGCGGTCTTCTACCCCGGCCGCGGCGCCCAAGACCGCCTAAAGGCGGGACTCCAAACGAAGGCGAAGGCCGCGTGCGAATCTGTTATTGCACCCCAGGGACATGAGTTCGGCCCCCGGTTCTGGTGGACTACTCCGAAGCCCCGACAGGGGCGTGCTATAGCAGCCCAGGGCGAAGCCCTGGGAAGAAGGGGGCAGTGGGTAGGTCAGCACTGAAAGGGCGTACCATGTGGTCCGGGCGCCACATCCTGCCTACGGCGGCTAGTACGCCCTTACAGGGCTGAATCTGGCCGCCCGCCCGTCCCAGGGCTTCGCCCTGATCTTTGCCCACATCTCGGGGCCTTGTAGCCCGCGGACGCGGGCGACCCAGCCGTAGCCCAGGGCGACCGAAGGGAGCCCTGGGATGGCGCGTCCCCCCCATCCAAGCCCCCGAAGGGGGCGTTTCACGCCCATTGAATCGCCCCGCTTCGGGGGCTCTACG
>VGYV01000935.1 GCA_016872855.1 Planctomycetota bacterium | reverse complement strand
CCGCGACGGCTCTTTGGTGTACACTTCCTGCACGGCGGCTCTCCTTACCAAGGGTGTCCGGTGATCTCATACAACCACAGGATACCCGGGCCGCCGTCTCTATTTCAACGGAGTTCGGGACATCGCCTTGCAGGCACAGGCCGCCTTAAGGGACCAGCTTGTAGTGCGGGCTTCAGCCCGTTCAGTGGGCGGGGGCTCTGTCCCCCGCGTCGCGCCCCCTCAATCCGCCCGTGGCCGGCGGGAGGAAGAGACGGCCTGAAGGCCGCACTACGAACGCTGTGGGGCCGAACCAGTGGGTGCCGCCCCCAAGCGTCCTCGCTTGAGGCTGCCTTTGGGGGGCTGTGGCCGGCCGCACCCTCAACGGTCGCCGTTGAGGGTGCCACCCGCTTCGCGCTACGCGGCTCGGGATTGGCACTTATGCACAACCTAACGCGGCTCGTCGCTCGCGGCTCGCCGCTCGCGGCTTTCCTCCTCTGTCTCCACCTCCCCTCCTGCTCCACCAACGAGGGCCGCGCCGCGGGCCTCGAAGCCCCAAATCCGAAATCCGAAATCCGAAATCCGAAATCGAAGAACCCCCTGGCCTTCCAGGGCGAGACCCTCGACGGCTGGACCTTCGACCTGGCCGCGCGCAACGCCCATCGCCGCCTCCTCGTCTACATCTTCGACCCCACGGCCGCGCCCTCGCAGCTCGGCACCAAGATCGCCCAACGCCTCCACGCCGAGCGCCTGGCGCACAACATCGAGGTCATCGCCGTGGCCATTCCACCAGGCTACACCCCGCTCGCCGCGCAACGCATCCCGCGCGAGCGGCCCAAGGCGCCCGAGCTCGCCAAGCTCGCAAGGGCGCACCTCGACAAGCTCGGGGCAGACTTCCCCTGCGTCCTCGACCCCGACGCCGCGATCGTGGAGCGCTACACCCTCGGCTGGGGCACCACCCGTCTCGACCAGCTCCCAGCCTTCTACCCCTTCGAGCTCGCGGCGAGCGACGCCGACCGCCCAATCTTCCCGCGCTACGCCGGCCAGGCGCCCGACCCCGCCGAATACCTCGCCCGACGCATCCTCCAGCGCTTCGGCGTCGAGGCCACGGTGGACGTAGACCCCGCGCTCGGCGACCACCCCCCTGCCCCACCCTTCGCCGTCACCGACACCGCGGGCAAGAAGCGCGCCCTCGCCGACTACCGCGGCCGCGCTCTCGTCCTCGTCCTCTGGGCGCGCGACTGCCCGCGGTGCGACACGCTCCTGACCTTTCTCGCCCGCGTCTACCCAGAGCTCGGCCCGACCGCCCGCAGGGGCTCGCCCCCGAAGCCAGGCGACGCCGCATCGCTCGACGTCCTGGCCGTCTGCACCGACACCACGGGCGACGCCCTGAAGGCCCTCGCCGCCCAGCGCGCATACCCCTTCCCCGTCGCCGCCGACCCCGACTGGGCGCTACGAGCCGCCTTCAGATACCGCGGAACCGTCCCCGACACCTTCGTCGTCGGCCCCGACGGCCGCATCCGCTTCCGACTCCGCGACTTCTCGTTCCAGACCCTCGCGCTCCTCGAAATGCAGGCACACGTCCTCCTCGGCCTGCCGATCACCCCGCTCCTCGAGCGCGGCGCCTTCAGCGGCGACCAGGCCTGCCGGGTCTGCCACCAGAAGCAGCACGCCGACTGGACCCTCACCCCCCACGCCTGCGCCTGGGAGAGCCTGGTGCGAATCGGCAAGGAGAACGACCCGAAGTGCGTCCGCTGCCACGTCGTCGGCCACGCCCAGGGCGGCTTCGTCTCCCTCCTCAAGACCCCGCACCTGGCAGGGGTCCAGTGCGAGGCCTGCCACGGCCAGAACGGCTGCCGCGCCTTCACCGAGAGCCTGCCGCCCGCCGTCATCAAGCCCGACGCCTCGCCCGCCCCAGCCAAGGCCAAGCTCCAGCCCAGCGCCTGCCTCTTCTGCCACGACACCACCCACTCGCCCCGATTCGACTTCGACTCCTATCGCAAGCGGGTGCTCCACAACCAGCGAGCCGAGCTCCTCAAGCTCCCGCGAACGGAACGCGAGGCGCGGCTGCGGCGCCTGTGCGCCGGCGCCGACGGCCCGCTCTTCGACGCGGAGGTCCCCTACGTCGGCTCCGCCGCCTGCGCCAAGTGCCACCCCACCGAGGCCGCCGCCCTCAAGGACGGCTTCCACGCCAAAGCCCTCGGCCGCCTGACCGGCCCGGCGCCCACCACCTGGGACGTCCCCCGCCACAAGCGCGGCGTCGTCGGAATCAACCGCCCCGACTGCCTCCGCTGCCACACCACCGGCTACGGCAGGCCCGGCGGCTACCCCGCCCCCCCTGGTGGCACAGGCCTCCGGCCTGTGTCGCCCACAGGCGGGACGCCTGTGCCACCGACGCCTGTGCCACCGACGCCTGCGCCACCACCGGTTCAACCTGGTGGCACAGGCCTCCGGCCTGTGTCATCTCCGATGGGCGGGGTGGGCTGCGAGGCCTGCCACGGCCCTGGCAAGGCCCACTGCGACGACCCCAAGAAGCCGCGCGCCATCCTCAAGCTCGGCGCCGGCTGCCCTGAGTGCGTCGTCCTCCCAGTCTGCCGCGCCTGCCACGACGACGACAACGACCCCGCCTTCGACTACCGCAGCGCCCTCCCCAAGGCCCGCCACCC
>VGYV01000934.1 GCA_016872855.1 Planctomycetota bacterium | reverse complement strand
TGATGCCAGAGCGGCGAAGCCACGCTCCAGCCGGAAGGGGATGATGACCTGACCCAGGTCGAAGATAATGGCTCTGATCAAACTCCCATGATAGCGGCCCGCCGGAGCACTCGCTTTCGCTACGGTGTGCGTGCTCTCTTGGCGCGGGCGTCCAACTCCTCCAGCTTGAGCCTCACGCTGACGATGAAGGGCTGCTCTCCTTCCACCCAGTGGCCGTAGGTGGTCGTGACGAAGGCTCCGCCCGGAAGCAGCTCCAGTCCCGGATAGCAGCAGTCGCCGCCTTTGTGATTGTCCATCAGCCGCACCCGGTACTGGCCTTCCCGCCGATGCCGGATGTCATCGTAGACGCCGACCCAGCCCACCCAGTCTCCCCGCGTGGGGCTCTCCAGCGTGGTGTCCCGGAAGGTCATGAAGAGGCGGCCGTCCGGCGCGTAGCGGCCCACGTGGCGGTCGCCGGTGAGCGCGCCGGGCAGTTCCAAGGGCTCTGACCAGGTGGCGCCTTCGTCATCGCTGTAGATGACGTGGGAATTCTGCTTGCGGCTGTTCTCGCGCAGCAGCACCGCCAACTGCTTCCCATCCGGCGAGCGGACCATGCCCGGCTCGCACAGATGCGCCGTGGGATGCGTGGCGATCACCCGCGGAGCGCTCCAGGTCAAACCGCCGTCTTTGGACAGCGTCCGGTAGACCTTGAAACTCGAGCGCTCGCCGCGGTCCGCGATGAAGCGCCCGTCGTCATGGAACAGCGCCAGGTAGCGGCCGTCTCTCAAGCGCTCCACCGCGCTCATGGTGACGATGCCGCCGAAGTCGCCGATGGGCTCCAGCGGCGTCCAGGCGTGGCCGTCGCTCTGGGAGACCGCCATGCGTATCGGATACAGCCCGGAGAACAGGATCAGCCGCTTGACGCCCTTGGGATCCACCACGCGATGAATGGTGGGCGTCTCCTTCGAGGTGGCCCAGTTGTCGGGCGTCGGCAGGCGGTCCGACCAGGTCAGGCCGCCGTCGGAGCTGCGTCTCATGACGATGGCACCGCGGCCGTGCCCCTTGGGATAGACGATGATGATGGTCTTCTGGTCCTCCAGCAGCACCGTGGTGGGGTGGCCCAGGTACTGCCCGGGCTCCCTGTCCACAACCACCTGCCGGTGCGTCTCCCCGGCCAGGTCCACCAGGGGTATCGAGTAGCCGCGCGGCTGCGGCGAGCTCGCCTCAGGGGCTGCCACGCCAGGCGCCATCAGAAGACCGAGGCCGCACAGAATCAGGCGCGAGTTCGTTATCCGGTCACCCTCCTTGCTGATGAGCGTTCACTCCATGGAGAAGCCCCTGCCTTCCTGAGGCACCAGGCATCCGAGAGCGCCGCCCGGCGCTCCGCGACACTCCAGCCGGCAGGGGATGATGACCTGGCCCAGTTCGAAGAAGATGGCTCTGATCAAGCTTCCATGATAGCGGGCCGGAACGGCGCCCAACGGACGGTAGTGCGCTAAATCTTGGTTGACGGCCTGCCGATAGACCTTGCAGGCCGATGGCGCAGCAACTATCATTCGAAGTGATGAACCTCTCGCTTCCGTTCGGCGATGAGAGCCGAGATCCCGACCACAAGCGGCGCGTCCAGGGAGGGGTGTGCACGACGGATGTTGTGGTGTCGGCCTACATGGGCGACAACGCGGAGGTGTTCCCGAAGATCCTGGCGCTTCACGTCCCCAGGGGGGCGGAGATTGCCGACGTGACGTATGGGCTGGGGGTCTTCTGGAGGAAGGTCAGCCCCAAGGACTACAAGCCCATCGCCAGTGATCTCAAGACCGGGGTGGACTGCCGCAACCTGCCCTATGAAGATGCATCCCTGGATTGCGTCGTGCTTGATCCGCCCTATATGGAAGGGCTGTACCGCCGCGAGAATGGGCACCTCGCTGGCTCGGGCTCTCATGGTGCGTTCAGAACGGCGTACTCCAACGGGGAAGAAACCACAACCGGCCCCAAGTGGCACGATGCGGTTCTGGACATGTATTTCAAAGCTGGCACCGAAGCCTGCCGGGTCTTGAGGGAGCGCGGTGTGCTGATCGTCAAGTGCCAGGACGAGGTTTCGGCGAACACCCAAAGGCTCACCCATGTGGAGATCATCAACTACTACGCGAAGCTTGGGTTCTACGCCAAGGACCTGTTCGTCGTGGTCAGGCCGAACAGCCCTTGCGTCACCCGCCTGAAGAAGCAAGTGCATGCGCGCAAGAACCACTCGTACTTCCTGGTGTTCGTGAAGACCTCATCGCCCCGCTCCGCCAGTTCCCATCCTTCTCAGAACCGAGAACAGGTCAGCCGTAAACGGCGGCTCCAACGGCCATGAGATCTTCATGGCACTCTTGAGCAGGAAAGCCCTTTGAGATTCCGTGTAGCCTCGCCAAGTCGTGCGCGGGAGATCCTGGTTCAGCGCGAAGGCGAATCTCCACATGTTCCCGAACGAAAATAGGCAGACCGCGAGCACGTCGAAGCCCCCCACCGCAAGGCAATTCGTGACCACCGTTTCCCCGTTTGGAAGCGTCACTGGACTGGGCCCCGTTTTTGAGACAACTGGTTAAGACCCAATTTTCATCGAACGGAGGAGAAGAGGGTCATGAACTTGTCTCGAAGGCAGTACAGCAAGGAGTTCAAGGAAGCGGCCATCCGGCGGC
>VGYV01000933.1 GCA_016872855.1 Planctomycetota bacterium | reverse complement strand
GGGCGAGGGCGTGCTTGCGGGCGTCCTCGGCGAGGGTGAGGGCCTTGCGGGCGGTGGCGACGGCGTCGGGGAAGGCCCCCGCCTGGGCCTGGGCGGCGGCGAGGATGTCGAGGAACTCGGGGGCCTGGTTGCGCGTCAGCTCGCAGGCCTTTTGTGCGTGGGCGACGGCTTCGGCGCCGTTGCGGAGGGCGGGGTCGCGGGCGGCCGCCAGCAGGCGGGCCAGGGCGCCCAGGGCGTCGAGGAAGTCGGCCTTCAGTTCCACGGCGCGGCGGTAGGAGCGGATCGCCTGCTCCTCCTTCTTCTGGCGGTCCAGCGCGCGGGCGAGGCAGAAGTGGACGAAAGGCTCGTCGGGGGTCTGCCGGACGCCCTCGGTGAACTCGGCAACCGCCTCGTCCAGGTCGCCGGCCATCAACAGGAGCCCGCCGAGGTTCGTGCGCGCCAGGGTCTGCTTGGGGTCGAGCTGGAGGGCCTTGCGGTAGGCGGCCATGGCGTCGGCGCGGCGCCCGAGGTGGACCAGGACGTCGCCGAGGTTGCGCTGGGCGATGGGGTCGCTGGGCTGAATCTCGATGGCCTTGGCGAGGTGGGCGTGGGCCTCGGCGAAGCGCTTCTGGCGGATGAGGACGACGCCGAAGTTGCACAAGGCGTCGGTGTTCTTCGGGTTGAGCCGCAGGGATTCGGTGTAGGCGCGGGCTGCGCCGTCGAGGTCGCCGACCTTGAGGCATTCGTCGCCGGCGCGGGCGAAGGAATGGTCGTCCACGAACCGCTCGGCGATGGCCTGGATGGCGTCGGGGCGGGAGTGGACGAACTCCGGGATGTTCGCCGCGCGGTCGGGCGCCGTGAACTTCTCCAGGAGCACGGGCGGGCTGCTGTTGCCCTCGGCGTCCATGTGCGTGAGGAAGAGCTGGGTGTAGGGGCCGTTGGCCTTCGAGCTGAAGACGAGCCAGCGGCCGTTGGGCGACCAGCTATGCCAGGAGTTCATGCAGGGCAGGTTGCACGCGAGGCGTCGGGCCTCGCCGCCCTGGGCGGGGACGATGTAGAGCGCGCTGTCGGGCTGGAGGAGCATGTAGTTCTGGGCGCGGCAGAAGACGATCCAGCGGCCGTCGGGCGAGTACTTGGGGAAGTAGTTGCTCAGGCCGTTGTGCGAGGCGCCCGCGAGCGGCTCGGCCTTGCCCCCCTTGCCCCCGTGAAAGGGGATGCGATAGAGGTCGAAGCGGAAGGGCTTGCCGTCCTTGAGGAACTCCTGGCACTCCTCCTCGGTGAGGAGCGCATTGTTGTGGGTGATGTGTTTGAGCGCGAGGGCCTCGGCGCGGGCGAAGACCAGCCACTGGCCGTCGGGGCTCCACATGGCGTTGCTCTGGACGAAGCGGCGGTCGTCCGCCCCCGGCAGAGCCGCGAAGTCGCCCGTGGCGCGGGTGTGGACGCCCAGGATGCCCTTGACGGGGAAGAAGAGCTGCGAGAACTCAAGGTCGGGCTTCGGCACGAACACCGAGCGGTCCTTCACCGTGCTGACGACGAATCGCCCGTCGGGCGAAACCTGCGAGAGGAGGCCGAACGTCAGCTCGCCGTCCTCGCGCCGGTAGTCGCTCCACGTGATGATCTTCTCCTTGTCGAGGACCATGCTCGGGGCGACGGGGGAGATGGCGTAGGAGCCCTTGTCGTTCGCATAGTCCACGTCCATCCCCAGCACTCCGCCGTCGGCGGAGAAGGAGTGGCAGTTGCCGCACACGGGCAGGCCCTGGAGCACGATGGGCGGCTGGGTCTTGGACGCGACGGAGCCGAAGCGCCAGCGGATTTTCGAGGGGTCCTTCACCGCCTCGATGAAGGGCAGGTGCACCTCGCGGTAGAAGAGCGGCGCGCCCACCTCGTCGGCCGAAGTGTGCAGCGAAATGCTCGCGGCGGAGCGCACCTCGCCCGGCGTGGCCCGCTGCACGCCGACCACCGTCACGCGGGCCGGGGCCTCGACCGAGGAGCGCTTGATCGCCTCCCACTGCTCGTCCGTGGGGACCCACTGCTTCTGGTCCGCGACGGCGCTCAGCGTGCCCCGCGCGCCCCGAAGCTGGACGGCGATCACCCACGCATCGGCATCGGAGTACCTGTCCTCCCAGCGGAAGGTAGGGGCCACGATTTCAGGGGGGAAGACCGCCCCATCGGGCGGGTAGACGATCTTCAGCGGCACAGGTTCGCTTCCCGCGCGGTACGCGGCGAGGACCTGCGCGGCGAGCGGATCCTCGGGCCAGGGGCCTGGCCCGCGCCGCGCCCAGGGCCGCAGCCATGCCAGGGCGGCCCCGACGCCCAGGGAGCAGGCGACGGCGATCAGAAGCACAACCCGGCGTCTCATCGCAGCTCGTCCACGAGACGCGAGGAGGATAGGGGCAGCCGCTACTTGTATCGAGCCTTCAGGCTCTTGCCCTTCTTGGCGCTCTGGCAGGCGAGGTCGAGGATGTGGATGGGCCGCCGCGCCCACTCGGGCGTGATGACCAGCGGCTCGCCCTTCACCAAGTTGTCGGCCACGTTCTGGTAGAGCTTCCAGCCCTCGCTCTCGGGGTTTCGATATTTCTTGACGACCGTGGTGCCGTCCTCGTGGGTCGTCACCTCGCAGGTCTGCCAGTCCATCACGAGCGAGCCGAGGGTGCCGGTGGCCTCGAGCCAGCCGCGCTTGGGGTT
>VGYV01000932.1 GCA_016872855.1 Planctomycetota bacterium | reverse complement strand
GTGGGTTTTGAGATAGTTTCTAAATAGCTTTCAGCGATTCGGCTCATCGGGGTAAGGACTGCCTGAAGGCAGGACTCCAAACGAGCTGCTCTCCTGGTTCGGAGTCCTGCCTTCAGGCAGTCTTGTCCCCTCTGAAGGCGCCGCCGAATCGCTGAAAGCCATTTAGCGCTGGGACAGGGCCGCCGAACCTCGGTGACATGGCTCGCCGCAACTGCTGGCGCTCGCGTTGGTTACATCCTCTAAGTGTGACAGGCACACTTACACTTACACACTTACACTCACTTAGCCGAAGCGGGAGCTTCGGGATCACGGTTGCGAAGCGGGAGCTTCGCAACCAGAATGGGTTCGTTCAGAAGAACGATTTCTGGCCGGCGCCGGGGGCCAGGCCGAGGTGGCGATAGGCCAGGTCGGTGGCCTCGCGGCCCTTGCGGGTGCGCTTGAGGAAGCCAATCTTCAGGAGGAAAGGCTCAACGAGGTCCTCGATGTTATCGCTGTCCTCGTTGAGGGTCGAGGCGATGGCCTCGATGCCGACGGGGCCGCCCTTGTAGAACTCGATGATGATGCGCAGGTACTTGCGGTCGTGCTCGTCGAGGCCCATGGGATCCACGCCTTCGAGGCCCAAGGCGTCGCGGGCCACGGCGTGGGTGAGCTTGCCCTTGGCCTTGACGGCGGCAAAGTCGCGCACGCGGCGGAGGAGGCGGTTGGCGACGCGGGGGGTGCCGCGGGAGCGCTTGGCGATCTCGTCGAGGGCCGGGCCGTCGGCGGCGAGCTCGAGCAGTTGGGCCGAGCGGCGGAGGATTTCGCGGATGTCCTCCACGGGATAGAAGTCCACGTGGTGGTAGATGCCGAAGCGCTCGCGCATCGGCTTCGAGATGAGGCCCGCCCGCGTGGTCGCGCCGACCAGGGTAAAGGGCTGGAGCGGCACAGGCACGGTCTTGGCGAACGGCCCCTTGTCCACGACGAAATCAATGCGAAAGTCCTCCATCGCGGGATAGAGGAACTCCTCGACGGCGGCGGGGAGGCGGTGGATTTCGTCAATGAAGAGCACGTCGCGCGCCTGAAGGTTGGTGAGGAGGCCGAGGAGGTCGGCGGGGCGGACGAGCGCGGGGCCGCTGGTCTGCGAGAGGCGCGAGCCGATCTCGTTGGCGATGACGTGGGCGAAGGTGGTCTTGCCCAGGCCGGGCGGGCCGTAGAAGAGGACGTGTTCGAGGTGCTCGCCGCGCCCCCTGGCCGCATCGAGCGAGATGCGCAGGCGCTCGACCAGCTCCCGCTGGCCGATCACCTCGGAGAGCTTCTGCGGCCGCAGGCTCCAGTTGAATTGCTCTTCCTCGGCGCTGGCGGCCTCGGCCGAGATGATCCGTTCCCGATCCTCTGGCATTCCTCTCCTCTCGCGCGCTCCTTCGTTTCTGCCGCGGGAAGTCGTAGGGACAGGCGGCCCGCCTGTCCACCGGCCGCAGAGGGCGACAGACGAGTCGTCTGTCGCCACGTTCGCCGCCCGGAAGAGCCGCGGCGGGCCAGGTTCGTAGTGCGGGCTTCAGCCCGTATCTTCGCGTTCGAAGCGCCAATCCAGGATACGGCCTGAAGGCCGCACTACGAACCAGGCGCCCCCGGAGGGGAACTACTTCGGCGGGTCCTTCGGCTCGCGGCCGGCGGCCCAGTAGAGGCCGCGCAGGGCCAGGCGCTGGAAGTGCGGGTTCGACCACGCCTCGCGCCCGTGGCCCAGGCTGGTGTAGAAGACGCGGCCCTTGCCATACTCGTGGCACCAGCCCATGCTCTGCTGCTCCTTGTCCCGGTCAATCTTCACCAGCGAGTGCGGCTCGAAGCCCTTGTAGTAGCTGTGGCTGTAAGTCTCGTCCTGAATCTCGAAGTCCTCGAGGCCCTTGGTGATCGCGTGCTCTTTGTCCACGATGCGGGTCCAGAACTTCCCGCCGCCGTGGCCCTTGAAGCGCCCGCCGACCATCTCCCAGTAGCCGTCGGACTTCTTGAAGGCGTCGGTGGCGGAGTGGATGCCTGCCCAGGCGCCGCCGCCCTTGACGTAGTCCAGCAGGCCCTTCTCCTGGTCGGCATCGCCGAAGTTGAGGCCCGAGCCGTAGAACAGGATCAAGTGGTACTTCTTGATGTTCTCGGCCTTCAGCTCGTTCATGTCGTTCGAGGCCGTGATCTCGAAGTCTTCTGTCTTCTCAAGGATCGGCTGGAGGATGGCGAAGTTGCCCTTCCAGTCGTGTCCGCCGCCCTGGAGGAAGAAGAGCTTGATCTTCTCGCCACCGTGGGCGTTGAGGCCGAAGGCCGCCAGGGCCGCTGCTGCCAGCATACATCGCCGCGTCATCTGCCGGTCTCCTTTCCGCCGGGGGAGGGCGAGCGGGGCCTGGCGTGAGGCTCCCGCCGCTCGATTGCCGCCTGCACAGTGCAGGAGAGTGTACGCCGGCGCGGGCGTGCGTGTCAAGCCAGCGTGTGTCGAAGGTAACCGGTGGCTTTGCTCCCTCCCCCTCGGGGGGAGGGTCGGGGTGAGGGTGCCTTCCCTGAAACTCGCGGGAGCTCAAGCACCCTCACCCCACCCCTCTCCCCGGGGGAGAGGGGGAAGGCCGGGCACCCTCACCCCACCCCTCTCCCCGGGGGAGAGGGGGAAGGCCGGGCACCCTCACCCCACCCCTCTCCCCGGGGGAG
>VGYV01000931.1 GCA_016872855.1 Planctomycetota bacterium | reverse complement strand
AAGACTCGTCCGCCAGAGACGGAGAAGCGATCCGAAGCCGCCGGCCACCCGCTCCAGTCCCTTCGGGACTGCGAGACTCGTGCGCCAGAGACGGAGAAGCGATCCGAAGCCGCCGGCCACCCGCTCCAGTCCCTTCGGGACTGCGAACTTGTCCCCTTATTTGCGGGGCGTTGGACTAAGCAACGGGGGCTACTTGCGAGGGCTTTGTGAGTTGGCGGGAAGCGCTGGTCCGCCCGGGGGGCGGGGGAGGGGGAGGTCGGCGTAGATGATCTCCTCGCCCACGTCGCGCGTGGCGCGTGCGAGGACGCGGCCCGTGCGCTCGATGATCAGGCTCTGCCCGTAGCCGTGCCAAGTGCCAGGCTCCCGTGGCACGGTCCAGTTCGCCCCGATGATGTTCAGGCCGTTCTCCCTGGCAATGCGCGGGAGGTCCGAGCGGAACCAGGTGCTCTTCGGGGCGTCCACCCAGGCGATGGCGTAGAGAAGGGTGTCCACCCCGGCCCGCTTGAGGTGGGCGGGCTCGGTGTGGATGTCGTAGCAGATGAGGAGCGAGAGGCGGCCGTAGGGGGTGTCGAGGACTGGGCGGCCGCGGTCGCCCTGGGCGGCCCAGCCGCGCTCCGCGTGGGGCCAGGGGTTCAGCTTGCGATAGTGCAGGAGCACGCTGCCCTCCGGGCCGACGAGGCAGAGGGTGTTGTAGTAGCGGCCGGTGGGCGGGTCGAACTCCAGGATCGGCACGGAGACGTAGATGGCCAGCTCCCTGGCGAGCGCGCCGAAGAGGGCGGTGGACGGCCCTGGGACGGTCTCGGCCACACCGGCCGGCGACACGCCGCTCAAGCCCTGGGTGACGGCCATGCCGTCGGCCTGCCAGGCGGTCCTGATGTCGTGGGTCAGGTAGCCCTGGACGGCGGTTTCTGGGAGGACGACGAGCTTGGCTCCGTTGGCTGCGGCCGCGCGGACGAAGGCGGCCAGACGCAAGCGATTGGCCTCGGGCTTGCCGAACTCGGAGATGGCCTGGACGGCTGCGACCTTGACGGTGGGCTGCGAGGGATCGGCGACCGTGGCGCCTGGCGCTGGGAGAAGGGCGTCACGTGCCTGGGCGAGGAGCCTGCGGATGGCGGGGTCCTGCTCGGCGGCGAGGCGCTGGTCGAGGAGGGGGCGGTGGCGTTCGTCGCCGAGCTGGCGGATGCAGGCGATGGCGGCGCGGCGGACGGCCTCGTTGGGGTCGGCGAGGGCGTCGGCGGCGAGGGGGAGGGTGCGGTCGTCCTGGAAGCTGCTCAGGCCGGTGAGCGCGTGGGCGCGGACGGCGGGGTCGGCGTGGCTCCGTGCCAGGCGGAGGAGCGCGGGAATGAGGTCGGGGTCGGCCGCGCGGGCGAGGGCGTGTGCCTCGCCGATGCGGACCAGCATTCGTGCGCCCGGCCCGCCGAGGCGGAGGAGGAGCTCCACGTCGCCCTGGTGGTTCTTGGTGGAGCCGGTGAGGGACTTCCAGGCCAGATTGTGGGCGGCGAGGCCCCAGGCGGCCAGGTCGTAGCGGAAGAGGAGGATGAGCGTGGTGATGATGGCGAGGCGGAGGAGTGCCCAACGCCAGCGGCCGCGGCGCGGCATGAGCCAGTCGCGCCACGTTCGCCGGCGCTTCTGCGCATCCCCTTTGGGCATGCCCGGTCCTCTCCATAAACCAGCTTGAAGCGAAGGCCTGCCAGTTGGTAGTGCGGCCTTCAGGCCGTATCTTGCGATCCGGGTACGGGCTGAAGCCCGCACTACGAACTCCTCCTCCCGAATTATACATCATGCAGGGCGGGCATGGGAGAACATGAACGCCGCCGGCCACGGGAGGGTGGCCGGCGGCGGGGTGGGAGGCGGCAGGGGGAAGCCGGGGCCTATTCCTCCTTCTTCTCCTCGGGGGCCTTTTCGGGCGGTGCCTTCTCGGCAGGGGCCTTGGGGGCGGGGAGGGTGGTGGGAGGCTTCTCATCAGGGGCCTTCTCGGCGGGGGCTTTCTCGGCCGGCGGCTTCTCGGCTGGGGCAGGGCCGGGCGCTCGGCGCGGGGCCTTGCCGTAGAGGAGGTCAATCAGGTCCACCAGGTCGGCGCCGGCGCCGCCCTTGAGGCCGAAGGCGCGGGCGGCGGCGCGGCGGAAGTCGGTGTCGGGGTCCGATGCGGCGAGGGTGAGGGCCTGTGCGACGCGCTTGGCCGTGTCGTCGGGGAGGTTGGGCTGTGCGCCTGCGCAGGCGCCGAGGGCGTGGAGGATGGCGAGGCGGAGGTCTTTGGATGCCTTGGGGTCGCCATAGGTTTGTGCGAGGAAGGGGACGGCTCGGGGGTTGGCGGCTCGGCGGATGGCCTCGCAGCAGGGGAGGCGCACGGTGTCGGGGTGGGTGGTGG
This sequence comes from Planctomycetota bacterium, assembly GCA_016872855.1. Classification (GTDB taxonomy): domain Bacteria; phylum Planctomycetota; class PUPC01; order DSUN01; family DSUN01; genus DSUN01. The sequence continues at coordinate 296 of VGYV01000931.1, read as the reverse complement.
CCGAGAGGGCTTCGAGGAGGGCGTCGAGGGCGTCCTCGATGCGGAAGATCGAGGCTTCGGGGTGGATGGTGGCGAGGGTTCGGGCGGCGGAGGCGGCGTAGCGGACGGCGGCCTCCTTGTTTTTGGGTTCGGGGACGCCTTTGAGGGCTTCCTCGACGGCGGCTCGGATGGCGCCGGCGGTGAGGGGGCGAGGGAGGTAGATGATCTTCTCGCCGGCGAGGCGCTCGCGGAGCTTCGCCTCGTCGGCCTTGGGCGCGATGAGGATGACCGGGGCCGCGGCCACGGTGTAGACGCGC
>VGYV01000930.1 GCA_016872855.1 Planctomycetota bacterium | reverse complement strand
GCGCGCAAACCTGCTATTGCACCCGCTCCACGGGACAAGCTTGACTACGCAGCACGGGCGGCGTACACTTGAGGCAGTTCTCTCCATTCACTCTTGCGCTTTGGGGGCCAGTCCATGAAGCCTTTCATCGCAGCGGCCCTTTTCTTCGTGCCATTGGCGGCATGCGGCGCCGATGGGACGAAGGACGATTCATTCTACGAGACTCGGTCTTCGCTCAGCCGGCGCGTTAATGGGGCGAAGCTCGTAGCCACTGCCGCCGTTTCAGGGACAGACGCGGACAAGATCGAGATCAGATGGACTCTCGACTACGAGGGACCCCGCCCTCCCCTGGTGATCCTGGCCCCAAGTCTGAGCCTCGCCACCAATGGGCAGACCGAGGTCATCGTCTACGCGCAGCCCAAGGGAGGCAAGCCACACCAGATGAGCCTGCCATCACCCCCTCAACTGGACAAACCCCGGGTTCTCACGGATTGGTTCCTCACGGTCGAGAAGGGCAAGGCGGCACAGGGCCTAATCCAGATTCGTGTAGCAGAGGTCAAGGAGTTCTTCCTGAAGAACTGGCCGGAGCGTTTCAAAGAGGGTCCCCCGCCTCAAGTGCGCATCCAGCTTGTGCACAAGCCCACGGAGCGTGGTCAGGCACATGGTCTCGACGCATGGACGGGCGAGCTTTACAGCGCCGTGGTCCTGATCGAGCTGAAGAAGTGGTAGACAGCACAGCCATTGCGTGCGGCCGGCGCCGAGGAGTGGCGGGTTGATTGGGGCTCGCGGGCGCGGTAGACTGAGGGGCACACCCATAGGAGCCCCTTGGAATGTCCAGCTTCCGCTTCGCCCTCGTGGTTGCGTTGGCCAGTGCGGCCTTCTGCGAGGAGATCCTCGGCGAGTCGTTCGAGGGGCCGGCCGCTGCGCCGAAGAAGGTGAAGATCGCCGCCATCTCGCTCGTGTGGGACGAGGGGCACCGCACGCTGGAGAACGCGCTGAAGGCGCTCGACGAGGCGGGCGCGGCTGGGGCCGACCTGGCCTGCCTGCCCGAGGAGTGTGTGTATCAGGCCGCCGAGCCAATCCCCGGCCCGGCGAGCGAGGCCATCGCGAAGAAGGCGGCGGAGCACAAGATGCTCGTCGTCGGCAACCTGCGCGAGCGCGAGGGCGAGAAGACCTTCGTCACCTCGTTCCTGTGCGGCCGGGACGGGAAGATCATCGGGAAGTATCGCAAGAGCCACAAGCTGCCCTACGAGGAGGGCTTTGCCCTGGGCGACGACCTGCCCGTGTTTGCGACCGACATCGGCGCGGTGGGGCTGAAGGCAGGGACGGACCACTGTTTCCCTGAGATTGACGCCGTGCTGCGGAGGCGGGGAGCCAGCCTCGTTGTCTGGTCCACCTCGCCCTTCCCCATTCGCGATGAGCATCTGGAGACCCTCACGCTCCAGGGCCGCGCCGTGCACAACGGCCTGCACATCGCTATCGCGCGCTACGCGGGCAAGGAGGGCTACGGCGGCTACAAGAATGCCTTCTCGTGGACGGGCACATGGCCGCTGGGCCGCGCGCAGGTCTTCGACCCCGACGGCCACACGCTGGCCGACAGCGGCCACGCGGGCGGCGTGCCCGTCGCGGCGATTCCCGCCTCGCGGCTCGGCGGCACGCCCCGAAACGGCGGCTACGAGGCGGCAGGCAAGTACGCCGCCATCACGGCCCCCGAGCTTCCCCTGCCCCTGCCGCGCAAGGAAGGAATGAAGCGAACCATCAAGGCCGCCGCAATCGAGTGCGACGGCGACATCGCCCGCCTCGTCACGAAGCTCGACGCCTGCGGCAAGGCAGGCTGCGACCTCGTGTGCCTGTGGGAATACGTGTGGTACAACAACGATGCGGAGGTCGAGAAGTTCAGGGAGCGGAACCGCGGCTACCTGGCCCGCATCGCGGACATGGCGAAGCGGCACAGGATGTACGTCGTCATCGCGGGTGAGCTCGAGCGCGGCTTCAACGAGGCCATCCTCTACGACCGCGAGGGCAGGGAGCTAGGCCGCTACACGAAGATCAACCAGACAACCGACAAGAAGTCGAAATACTATCAGGCGGGCGACAAGGTGGGCCTCTTCGACCTCGACTTCGGCCGCATCTGCGTGAAAATCTGCGCCGACGTCTACTCGCCCGAGATTGACCGCGTGGCCGCTCTCCACCAGGCCGACCTCATGCTGCTGCCGACGCAGGACGCCGGCCCCTTCACCGATCACACGCGCATGCGCGACCTGAGCCGCTGCATTGACAACGGCTACTTCCTCCTCCGCGCCGCCTGCGGCACGCGGCAGACCGACCACCGCACCTACATCGCCGACCCCTGGGGCTTCGTCCTCGCCGCCTCGCAATACGCCACCGGCAACGAGCCGCTCATCGTCACCCTCCAGCTCGACAACCGTCCGAAGTACTACGAATGGCCCGAGGCGGTCCGCAAGGCCGGCCCCTATCCCGACCCCGTGGTTCGCGGCATCCCGCGCGAGCGCTTCGACCAGATGTACTCGGGCCGTAACCACCCCGAGGCCAAGGGCGACCTCCGCGCCGTGCTCCTTAAGTGCCGCCGCCCCGAACTCTATCGCCCACGAGCCGAACCGGGGAAGTAGGTGGCCTAAACGGAGTCAGGTAGGGGAATTGCCATCGCCCTCCCTGCTCTTCCAGTAGCCCGGCAT
>VGYV01000929.1 GCA_016872855.1 Planctomycetota bacterium | reverse complement strand
TCCAGACCGTTCAGGCTGGAGACTACGGCCCGCGGGTTGAGCCAGTATAGGATGAGGGCAAGCAGCGGAATCCACCAACTCGGCCCTCGATTCCCGCGGTGCGCCCCCTCTCCTTCAGCCCCTACCCTCTCCCTGCCCTCTCCCTGAGAGGGAGAGGGGTTCGGACACCCCCCTCCCTCACAGGGAGGGGGTAGGGGGAGGGTTGGGGCCTGCCCCCACAGCGACCCAACAGGACCAGGGGCCGCAGCCACGCGCTCTACGAGGCGATGCAGGAGAATCGCGCTCAGCAAGCTGAGCGCCACGCCAAGCCCGAGCGCCACCCGCACGAAGAGCAGCGGGTCCTTCACCACGCCCGCCACGGGCACGAGCATGCCCATCCACAGGGGGTGATAACCGTTGGTGGGATGAATGCCGTCGAACGTCGCGCCCTGCCCGGCCACGACGTTGCGGGCCACCTTGAAGTAGTAATAGGCGTCGTCGGGCACCACGCGCACCAGCGCGTGCTCGCTGGCCGCCGCCAGGAACAGCACGCGCACGAGCAGGCCCACGCCGAGCACGAGGCCCGGCGCGGCTCGCCTCGCGTAGTCCCCCGGCGTCGCCATCCCGCAATCCTTCGTGAAACCTCCCGCAGGCTCCGGAACCTGCGGGAGGCCAGTGGGACATCAGGCGAAGGTCGTGAACTGGCTCTTCGCGGCTGAGCAGATGGGGCACTTGGCGGGCGCGTCGCCCTCCACCGTGTGGCCGCACACCGCGCAAATCTGCACGGGGCCGAGCTTCACATCCTTCCCCGCGTCCACCCCCTTCTTCGCTGCCGTATACATGGCCGCGTGGATCTTCTCCGCCGAGACGGCGTAATGGATGCTCTGGATGGCCCCCTTCTCGTCCTGGGCGCGGGCAACGGCCATGTAGGCGGGATACATCTCCTCGACCTCGAACTCCTCGCCCTCGATGGCGCCCGCCAGGTTGGCCGAGGTCGTGCCGAGGCCGAAGCCAGCCCCCGAGGCGACCAGGTGCGCGCCCCCCTCGTCCGCCATCGCCGTGAAGTGATTCGTCGCGTGGACCCGCTCCGCATGCGAAATCGCGCGGAACAGGCGGGCCACGTTCGGGAACCCGTCCTTCTCCGCCTTGTCGCCCCAGATGAGATAGCGCATGTGCGCCATGCTCTCGCCGCCGAACGCGCTCCGCAGATTCGCCGCCGTCATCGCGTGCATTGGCTCTCCTTTCCTGCGATGGAATCTCACCTGCCCATTCTACGGGAAAGGCGCTCAGCGTCAAGCCCTCGCGGCACACACCAGTGTGGCCCCTGCCCTGGGCGAACTCTCCATCCCACCATCCGTGTGCCACGCTCGGCTTGCCCGACGGAGCTCTGTGGCCGTGGCGGTCCTGGTACTGAGGACACAGTTGGGCAAGCCAGCCATGGCACACGCGCGGGCCGTCGCTGAACGACCCCCAGAACAGGGGGCAAGTCCTCGGCAGGCGGCGTCACGGCTTCGGCTCGTCGAGCCTGCGGGTGAGGTCGGCGAGGGCGTCCTGGGCGGCGAGGGTCTGGGCGAGGGGGCGGGCGCGCTCGATGGCGGCGCGCGCGGCGGCGGGGCGGCCGCGGGCCAGCTCGGCCCGGGCGAGGTGGATGCAGGCGTCCACAAGGAGCCCCTGGGTCGCCTTCGACCTGTCGCCGAGGTCGCGCCCCCGCAGGTAGGCCCGCACCGCGTCGCCATACTGTCCCGCGACCATCAAGGCGTCGCCGAGCAGGCGGCGGGCGAGCGGGCTGTCGGGCGCCAGCTCCATCGTCTCACGGTGGAGGGCCACGGCGCGCTCGGGCTGGCCGAGGCCGATGTAGGCGTCGCCCAGGAGGGCGCGGGCATCGAAGTCGAGCGGCACCCGCTTCACCGCGCCCTCCAGCAACCGAGCAGCTTGCTGAAGGTCTCCCCCGCGAAGGAGCGCAGCACCGAGGCAGACCTGGCCCGTGACCGACTGCGGCTCCGTCTCCAGGCCCCGCCGCGCCTCGGCCATGGCCTCGCCCGTGCGGCCGACGGCGAGTAGGCAGGCCGAGAGTTCGAAGCGGAGCGCCGCCCGCCCCGGCTCCCGCTCCAGCAGCCCGGTGAGGAAGGGGATGGCCTCGGCGGGGCGTCCGTTCACGCGAGCGGCCCAGGCGCGGCCTCGCCGCGCGGCGAGGGCGGTCTCCGGCACGCCGCCGAGCTCGCGGAAGAGTGGCTCCGCCTCCTCGGCCTTGCCGTTGGCGGCCAGGGCCAGGGCGAGGGCGAGGCGCGCGTGGGGGTCGGCGGGGAAGCGCGTGGCGGCGAGGCGGGCCTGGTCGAGCGCGGCGTCGGGGCGGCCCGCCTGCTGGCGGAGCGAGGCCAGGTTCACGTAGGCGGCGGGGTCGTCTGGGCCGGCGCGGATGGCGCGCTGGTACGCGCGCTCGGCGTCGGCCAGGCGCCCCGCGGCGGCGCAGGCGGCGGCGAGGTTGTTGAGGTAGGCGGCGGGCGGCCGCCCGCGGCAGGCGCGGCGGAAGTGGGCGATGGCCTCGTCGGGCCGCCCCTCCTCATAGGCCAACAGACCCAGGCCGTTGCACGCCGCGGCGAGGCCAGGGGCATCCGAAATAGCCAGTTGGAGAAGGTGTCGCGCCTCGGCGCGGCGGCCGGCGTCGAGCGCCTCCTCGGCCCGGCGCCCCGCCCGCTC
>VGYV01000928.1 GCA_016872855.1 Planctomycetota bacterium | reverse complement strand
TCGGTCGAGCCGTCGCTCAGGACGACCACCTGGAGCTTGTCCTTCGGGTAGTCGAGTGCCACGCAGCTATCCAGCTTCGCGGCCAGAGCGCGTTCTTCATTGTACGCAGGCACCAGAAGCGTGACGCTGGGCGTGATGTCCTCGCTCTTCGTCCGTCGTGGGGCCAGGCGCACGAGAACAGCTAGCAAGGCGGGGTAGCCCACATAGGCGAAGGCGACCAGGCCGATCAGAATCCAGAACGCGACGGCCACCGCCTACTCCCTCCCTCTTCTCAGAACAAGCCGGCGAATGGCCTCATAGGCTCGCGCCCCGAGCACTCGGCGGAACCCGTTGCGGAGCGCTTGCTTCAGGCGCAGGCGACGGTAGGCGCGGCTCGTCGGGTCAACGAGCTGGCGGAAGAGATCGAAGCCGTAGGAGCGTTTGAGGACGATACGGCAAAGGGCAAAGGGAGCGGCGGAGCGGCGGTTGCGACCGATGACGCCCTGGAGGGCGGCGCGGTAGCCGACCTCGCGGGCGAGGGGGCCAAAGTGCCGGCTGTCGTAGCCCGTGGGCGAGGCCGCGAAGTCCACGGCCACGCCCAGGCCCTCTTCAAGCACCCGCTTCGATTCGGCCAGCTCGTGGCGCAGGGCCTCGCGCGAGAGGGTTGAAGGACTTCGATGTGTGAGGGTGTGAGAGCCGACCTCCATCCCGGCGTCGAGGAGCGCCCTGAGATCGGGCCAACTGACCCAGCAGCCCCCGTCTTGGGCTTGGGTCTGAAATCGGCAATCGGCAATCGGCAATCGGCAATGCCCGCCGACGCGGCCTGCGGTGGCGAAGAAGATGGCCTTCTGGCCGCGAGCGCGCAACTCGGGCAGGGCGAGGGCGGCGTTGCTGCGGTGGCCGTCGTCGAAGGAGAGCAGGATGGGCTTCGTGGGCAGCTCGGCCTGGCCGGCCTGCCAGCGAACCAGGTCCGCCATCGTGATTGCCGTGAAGCCTTCGGCAGCAAGGTGGTCGAGCTGGCAGCGGAACTCGTCGAGGGTGAAAACGTAGAGCCGCGCCTCGGGCGGCCAGGCGTCCAGCCCCTCGGCCCGCTCGACGAGGGCGTGCCAGGTCAGCACGGTCACGGCGTCAACGGGGCCGCGCGATGTCGTCGTAGATGGCTTCATAGGCTTTCACCATACGGTCGAGCGAGAACTCGGCCTCCACGCGGCGGCGGGCGGCGTCGCCCCAGGCGCGGCGGCGGGCGGGATCGGCGAGCAGGCCCGCCAGCGCCCCGGCCATCTTCTCGTGGTCGCCCACGGGCACGAGGGCCGCCGGTGGCACAGGCGTCCCGCCTGTGCTGGCCACAGGCAAGATGCCCGTGCCACCCTGCACGACCTCGGGGTTGCCGCCTGTGTCGGTGACCACGGCTGGGAGGCCCGTGGCCATCGCTTCGAGGAGGGCGACGGAGATGCCCTCGGTCTGCGACGAGAGGGCGAAGACGTCGAAGAGGCGAAGCAGCCGCGGCACGTCGGCCCGCGCCCCGGCGAAGCGAACAGCACCCTCGATGCCCAGTTCACGTGCCAACGCCTCCAGAGCTGGCCGCTCCGGGCCATCGCCGACGAGCACAAGCACAGGCAAGATGCCTGTGCCACCGGGCGCTTTCACCACTTGGGTGGCGAAGGCGAAGGCGCGGAGGAGGCAGGGGTGGTCCTTCACGGCTCGCAGGTTGCCGACGGAGCCGACGACGAGGGCGCCCTCCCCCACGCCCAGCTCGGCCCTAAGCTCGGGGTCGGGCGGGCCGGGGTGGAAGCGCTCGGTGTCCACCCCGTTGTGCACCACGAGCGGGCGGCGGGGGTGGAAGGCCATAGGCACCCTCACCCCATCCCTCTCCCCAGGGGAGAGGGAGCGGAAGTCGGCCGCCACACGCTGGAGCCAGTGGCCGACGAAGACGACGCGGGCGAGCCGGTGGCCCAGCCTGGGGAGGAGCCAGGCCGAGCGCTTCTGGCGGAAGATGCCGAGGCCATGCACCGTGAGGATGGCGGGCACACCCGCCAGCCTGCCCGCCAGGAGGCCATAGGTGGCCGACTGGAGGTCGTGGGCGTGGACGACGGCGATCCTCTCGCGGCGGACCAGGCGCCTCAACCGGAAGAGCAGCCCGATGTCGAAGGCCCGGCGCTTGGGCACGATGTGGACCGTGCGCCCGGCGGCAGCCAGTTCGTCCGCGAAAGCCTCCTGCCGGAAACAGGCCACGGCGGGGTCGAAGCGGGCGCGGTCGAGCCGCGTCGCAAGCTCTACCAGCAACCGCTCAGCCCCGCCACGGAGCAGGGCGTCGGTGAATTGCAGAACCGGCTTCATGGAAGACCTGCCATTTCCCATTGCCGATTTCCCATTTCCCATTTCAGAAAATCGGCAATTGGCAATCGGCAATTGGAAATCCCCTACCGGTCGCCGTGGGCGGCGATGTGGTCGCGGACGCTTTCGATGATGGCGTCAATGGTCACCGTCGGCTCGAAGCTGAGGAACTGGCGGAGCTTCGCGATGTCGGGCACGCGGCGGAGCATGTCGCGGAAGCCCGGGGCGTAGGCCTCGTCGTAGGGCATGTGGACGACCTCGGCCTGGGGGTTGACGAGGCGGCGGACGCGCTCGGCGAGGGCGTTGATCGTGACCTCGGCGTCGCTGCCGACGTTGAAGACGTGGCCGATGGCCCGCTCGTCGGCGGCGA
>VGYV01000927.1 GCA_016872855.1 Planctomycetota bacterium | reverse complement strand
CAGCGTCGGCGTCGATGCGAGCATCGTCCTCGCCACCCGCGGCGTCGGGCCGACTGAGACCACCATAAAGAAGCCCTACTACTTCCGCCGCGCGATGGCCCTCCTGGGCCGGACGATTGACAGCGGGCGGGTGTGGGACATCCTGGCCTTCCTCGCCGCCGCCAGGCGTCCCGACACCATCTGGAGGGTCGCCGGCAAGGGCCAGGCCGGCATCCTCGGCGCCTACGCCGCCCTCCACGATGACCGCCTCGCCGAAATCGTCTGCCTCGACCCCCCCGCCACCCATGACCAGGGCCCCTACTTCCTCAGCGTCCTGCGGGTCCTCGACATCCCCGACGCCCTCGGCCTCCTCGCCCCTCGCCGCCTCACCCTCCGTGGCTCCGACGGCAAGCCCTTCGCCAAGGCCGCCGCCTATTACCAGGCCGCAGGCGCTCTGGGTAGGTTCTCTGGGCCATAGGCTTCGGGCCGGTCGTCAACCGACGTGTTGCATCTTATTGGCAAAGTCGCGTCCGGAGGTAGCAGGGGGCAACGGCTTCCGGTCACTCCTATAGAGCGCTATCGCTTCCTCCACGATCTCGCACAGTTCGTCAAACACCTCCCGCTCGTCGTCCCCGTGGCAGCCCCCGTAGATCAGCCCCGGCGAGCTTCCCACGTAGCACTGGTCTTCCTCCGACCACTCAACGATCTTCGCGTATCGGGCGCTCTCTTTCATCTCTGCGACTCCTCCATGGCAAGCCGCGCGGCCCGGACCTGGTAGTGCTTCGCATCGTCGCCCGCGTTGCCCGATACGGTGATTGGCCTGGCAACGCGTGGATGAACGAAGCTGCGATGGCTCCCTTTGCCTCCGCGGTTGACGAAGCCGGCGCGTTCGAGTTCAGCAATCACTTCTCTCACCTTCGGCGGCACCGCTCGCTCCCGTTCGCGCCCTTCGCACGACGCGCAGCGCCTTCCGTACAACTGCCTCCATGTTACCCCGCCGCGCGGGTTTGTCAAGGTCACTCACAAAATGCCTGCTCGCAAGAGCGCGAGTTGCTGCTCATCCGCGTGAATCTGATTTGACAAGCCGAGGCGAGTCAGCTATCCTGTGGCCAAGCGAGGTTGTGGTATTCAGGCTGAGGCAGCACAACCAGGAGGGCACACGCTATGAGGCACACCTGTCCCGAATGCGGCCGGGTCCAGGACGTGGCGGACAATCTCGTTGGCCGAAAGGTCGAATGCCCCCACTGCGGCGCATCCAGCTTCGCAGGCTTTTCTGCTGAGCGCAAGGTGTCGCCCCCCTCTCCCGTTGCCCCTCCTCCGCCACAGCCACCGCAGGCTGCACCTCGGCCCGAACCGCCAGTGCCTGCCCCGACCCGGAAGGTCGCCCAACGTAGTGCCGATCCCGTGGAGTTTGAACCAGCCGTGCCGCCGGCTCACTCTCATTCCCCTGTACGGCCTGAGTGGGCCGCCATACTGGGTCCCAACAGAACCTGTGAATGGTGCGCACGGTCCATCCCTGAGAACGCGCTCAAGTGCCCGTACTGCCACGAAATGCCGAGACACGTCCAGCGCGACGCATTGACCGCCATCACCTGGATTGCCGCAGGCTGGCTGCTTGCCCTGGTTGTATGGGCCATCGGGCTCGCAGTGGGCTGGTGGCGTGAGGCGGGGCGATTCAGTGATGGGAGCTACAACATTTCCCCGCAGTTGTTCTCGTGGGACACGTTCTTCAGTTCTGCGTCTGGTCTGGCCGTCATCGCATGGCTGTTGGCCTCGACCGTAGTCGGGCTCTTCTACCTGATCAGGTTCATCAACAGATCGCAGGGCGGACCCGCTGACCGGGATGCACTTCGGCCTAGATAGAGAGCAGGCTCAGGCCGGGGATGTCGTCGAAGTCGCTGCGGTTGCGGGTCAGCACGCTGTGACCGTGCTGGAGGGCGAGGCTGGCAATCCACAGATCTTCAGGGCAGCCGACCTCGTGGCTCGCTGCTCCTGCGTCCTGGCCCTCCGCACGCCGTAGGCAAGCTCTGCGATTGTGACCGGCGTCGCGAAAACCGTGTCGGCGCCGAGCGCCGCCTCCAGGTCAGAGAGCGCGAGGCGTCCGCGCTCCACGTCCACCCACACTGACGTGTCAACTACGACTCCCACGGGTCGCGTACCCCCTGATCGAGGATACGGTCCATCTGCTCGATGTCTCGAAGCAGGGCCTCACCCTCCTCGTCCGTCAGAATGCCGCACAGGTCTCCGAAGGCCTCACGCACGGTCATGCCCCGCGGCTCAGGGACCAGCCGTCCAATCGGCCGGTTGTTGCGGAGGATGACCACCTCTTCGCCCCCGCGCTCCAGGCCGTCGAGCACGCTCGTCAGGTTCCGCGCCAGATCACTATCGGTGACGGTCTTCATCCTGCCGGTCTCCCGAAGTCTCTCCTTACACCATGATACAGACGCCCTCTCGGATGTCAACCAGCACTTGCCTCCGCCGTTCAGGATCACGATAATGGAGACACCAACGGACGGCGCCAGCTCAAGGGGCCGGGGCCGGCGCCGGCCAAGCCCGCTCCGGCGGGCGGCAGAGGGTAGCCACGGGCGTAAGCCCGTGGGACACAGCGTCACCCCCTGCCCAGCCCCCGCAGGGGGCGGCAGAGGCGCCGGGTGGCCATCTCTCCCATGCTTTCTGCCGCCCCCTGCGGGGGCTGGGCCTCGGGG
>VGYV01000926.1 GCA_016872855.1 Planctomycetota bacterium | reverse complement strand
AGCGGTGACTTCGTCACCGCACTCCATAGTCCCCGCCCTCGCAATGCGGGAGGAATATGGAGTGCGGCATCGCAGATGCCGCTTTGGTTCCCAGCGCAGCGGCAGGCGAGGAGGACCAGGCCTCCCGGCGGCGGTGCTGCACCCAGCCAATCCAAAGCGGTGACTTCGTCACCGCACTCCATAGTCCCCGCCCTCGCAATGCGGGAGGAATATGGAGTGCGGCATCGCAGATGCCGCTTTGGTTCCCAGCGCAGCGGCAGGCAAGGAGGACCAGGCCTCCCGGCGGCGGTGCTGCACCCAGCCAATCCAAAGCGGTGACTTCGTCACCGCACTCCATAGTCCCCGCCCTCGCAATGCGGGATGAATATGGAGTGCGGCATCGCAGATGCCGCTTTGGTTCCCAGCGCAGCGGCAGGCGAGGAGGACCAGGCCTCCCGGCGCTATCCTGCACGCGAGGCAGAGGCCAACGGCCACTCAGGAACCTGAAGCCAGGAACTGGGGTCGCGTCAGCGGCTTTCCGCCTTGACATGGGCTCGGGCCGGGCCTACAATGGCCCCAGTGGCCTGGGGTCGTTCGCCTGTGCGGGGAACCTGTCAATGAGCGCGAGCATCGAGGAGCGTGCGGAGCAGTTCGCAGCCGACTACAAAGCCCTCCGCGAGGCCGTGGGCAAGGTCATCGTCGGCCACGGCGACGTGATCGAGGGCGTGCTCACGGCGCTCTACGCCGGCGGCCACTGCCTGCTCGAAGGCGTGCCTGGCCTCGGCAAGACCCTGCTCGTCCGCAGCCTGGCCGAGGCCCTCGACCTCGCCTTCGCCCGCGTGCAATTCACCCCCGACCTCATGCCGGCCGACATCACGGGCACCAACGTGATTGTGGAGGGGGAAGGCGGCGAGCGCTCGTTCCGCTTCCAGCCAGGGCCTCTCTTCGCCAACCTCGTCCTCGCCGACGAGGTGAACCGCGCTACGCCCAAGACGCAGTCCGCCCTGCTCGAAGCAATGCAGGAGCGCACGGCCACCGTGGGCCGCACCACCCACGCCCTTCCCGCCCCCTTCTTCGTCCTCGCCACACAGAACCCCATCGAGATGGAGGGCACCTATCCGCTCCCCGAGGCCCAGCTCGACCGCTTCTTCCTGAAGCTGCTCGTCCGCTACTCGAACCGCGAGGAGTTGAACGCCATCCTGGAGCGGACGACGGAGGCGGCGTTGCCCCACGCCGAGAAGGTCGTCGGCGGCGACCGTGTGCTGGCGGGGCAGGAGCTGGCCCGCCAGGTGGTCGTGGCGCCCCACGTGCGCGACTACGCGGCGCGTCTCGTCCTCGCCACGCATCCCGGCGGGGAGTTCGCGGCGGACATGGTCAACCGCTTCGTCCGCTACGGCGCCAGCCCGCGCGGCGCACAGGCCCTCGTCCTGGCCGGCAAGGTGCGCGCGCTCGCCAGCGGACGCTACAACGTGAGCTTCGAGGACGTCGCGCGCTTCGCCCAGCCCGCACTCCGCCACCGCCTCATCCTCAACTTCGAGGGCGAAGCCGAAGGCGTCACCACCGACCAGATCATCGCCCAGGCCCTGGAGCGCGTCCCGACGGCGCCGTAGCCCACCGTCCCCCGCCCTGCTCAAGACTGCCTGAAGGCAGGACTCCAAACGCGCGGCCCTCTGGGCTCGGAGTCCTGGCTTCAGCCAGACTTCGGCCTCAAGACTGCCTGAAGGCAGGACTCCAAACGCGCGGCCCTCTGGGTTTGGAGTCCTGGCTTCAGCCAGTCTTCGACCTCAAGACTGCCTGAAGGCAGGACTCCAAACGCGCGGCCCTCTGGGTTCGGAGTGCTGGCTTCAGCCAGTCTTCGACCTCAAGACTGCCTGAAGGCAGGACTCCAAACGCGCGGCCCTCTGGGTTCGGAGTGCTGGCTTCAGCCAGACTTCGGCCTCAAGACTGCCTGAAGGCAGGACTCCAAACGCGCGGCCCTCTGGGTTCGGAGTCCTGGCTTCAGCCAGTCTTCGACCTCAAGACTGCCTGAAGGCAGGACTCCAAACGCGCGGCCCTCTGGGTTCGGAGTCCTGGCTTCAGCCAGTCTTCGGCCTCAAGACTGCCTGAAGGCAGGACTCCAAACGCGCGGCCCTCTGGGTTCGGAGTCCTGGCTTCAGCCAGTCTTCGACCCTGCGTCTCCGCCCCGCGCACGGCTACTTGGGGGCGGATGCCTCCTCAATGCGCATCTCCCGCTCGTTCACCTGGACGAGCCTCAATATCCTCGTGTGCACTCCGGAGGGCCTCACCCGCAGCCAACGTGGCGCCGCAAGGAAGCCGATGTCGCCGAGCGACCTCACCTGGACGAAATTGCGGTCCGCGTAGTAGGCGAGCTGTCGCAGGCTGCGGCGCCCCTCATACATGATCACCACTTGCTCTTCCCGCTTCACCATGTTGCTCAAGGTGGGCACAACGCTCATCTGATCCAGATAAGACTCCTTGCCTCGGATCGCCGAGAGCTTCGTCCAGCCCTCCAGCCCGGCGACAGCGGCCACCCAGAAGGCGAGGAGGTGCCACACCAGCCGCTTGCCGCGGCACAGCTCCGCCAGCGCGGCGCCAGCCATCAGTGCAAGGGGCGCCGCAAGGTAGTACTGGTAGTAGATGTGCTCGAAAGAGCCCTGCCGAAACGCCACGATGTTGAAGAGCGCGAACGCCCCCAGCCCCGCCCACCA
>VGYV01000925.1 GCA_016872855.1 Planctomycetota bacterium | reverse complement strand
CGATTCGGCGGCGCCCTCACCGCCACCAAGACTGTCTAAAGGCAGGACTCCCAACCAGGAGGGCGACCCGTTTGGAGTCCTGCCTTCAGGCAGTCTTCGCCCCAATGAGCCGAATCGCTGAAAGCTATTTAGGTTCTGTTGCGGAAAGCCGAATTCGCTGAACTCGGGCCGTGCTCGGAAGGCAAAGACTGGCTGAAGCCAGGACTCCGAACGCGTTCGTTCCTTGTTTGGAGTCCTGCCTTCAGGCAGTCTTGGCTTTCCGCAACAAAAACTATTTAGGTTCGTCGTCTGCGTGGTCCCTTGTGGTAAAGCCAGCGAACCTGGCCAACTTCATCCGCGACGTGCGCAAGGACCTCCAGGTGCCGAGGCTGCCGTTCGTGATCGGCGGCAGCGGCTTCGGAGGATGGGGCCAGACGATTGACCGCCGGCTGATGATCATGAAGGCTCAAGCCGCCGTGGCCCACGATGAGGAGTTCAAGGACAGCGTCCGATACGTGGAAACCCGCGGGTTCTTCCGCGACGCGGATGCCCCGCCATACCGCCGCCCCCACAAGGCCCAGAAACACCGAAAGGGCGGGCACAGCCGCATCCGCGCCGCGTTGTCTGCCCCCGGCCCAGGTGCCCACAAGGGGCACGATGGGCACGGGGGCTTCCTAGCGGACAGGGCGCGGCTGGCCCGCCGCTGGCCTGGCACACGGCCCTGGGGCGGCCTGGGCTCCGGCCAACCCGACAGGCCCCGCCGAGAAGCAATGAGGCGGAGACATTTGGAAGCCCGAGCGTTCGATCCGCGCGGGCGCCTACTCGCGGCCCGCAGAAGGCGAAGCGGAGATGACCTGGAACTCCTGGAAGGCCGTGTTCTCGCCGCCAGCCGTAGCCGTGGTCGCAGCGCCAGCGGTTGTTGCGGAGGATGACGGTCTTCACCGCGTCCAGCTTCGGCAGGTCCTTCTCGGCCTCCCAGACCTTGTCGTCGTTCAGGCTCAGGCCGCTGAGGCCCCAGAAGCGGTCGCGGCCCCAGGAGTTGAAGGAGCCGTGGTCGCCCAGCTCCTCGATGCTAGGCGAATGGCCGCGGGCTGTCAAGGCACAAAGCGGGCGGAACGCTCATCCCTGTTTGGCTCCGCGGGGCGCCACGTGGTATGATGCAGCGACGGGGGTTCCGAGTGAAAGGAATGGGATGATGCGCCGCTGTGTCTGCCTGGCCGCGCTCCTTGCGCTCACCCTCCTCGGTAGCCTGCCCGGCCAAGGGGCAGCCGGGGGCGAGGCGGGGCGCGCGGCCTTCGTCGTTCGCTTGCCGAATGTGCCGGCCTGGCAGGACTTCGCGTTCCTGGCCGCGGTGCCTGCCGCGACGGTGCGCTGCGGCGGTGCGCCCGCGCTCATCGCGCTCGACGAGGCGGGCACGATCACCCGCGAGATGGACGACTATCTGCGCCGCTACAAGCCCCAGGCCCTCTACTGCCTCGGCCCGCTGCCGCGCGAAGCCGCCGACGCCCGGCGCCAATGGCGCGCGCTGGAGGCCGACTCCGCCGAAGCAACCTGCCGCCTGCTCGCCCGCACGTTCTGGAAGTCGGCCGACACCGTGGTCCTCTGCCGCGAGGGCGACTACGCAATGGCCCTCGTGGCATCGGCCCTGGCCGCAAGGCTTGGCTCGCCGCTTCTCTTCTCGCCGACGGACCGCGAGCTGCTCAAGGGGCTGACCGCCAAGAGGGCCGTCGTGGTCGGTTCCGTGCCGAACGCGGCCGCCGCGCTCAAGGAGGCGGGCATTGCCGCCGTGGAACTCAAGGACACGCCCGCCGTGCTCGCCTGGATGCGGGAGCAGAAGCTGGCGGCCAGCTACTTCGCCATCGTCAACCCCCTCGACCGCGAGGCCACGGTCGTCAAGAAGCTCTCGCTCGCCGCCCCATTGCTCGCCGCGGCCCGGCAGGGCGTCGTGCTGCCGCTGGCCTACAAGACGATGTGGAAACAGCCCTTCGTCGGCGCCGAGTGCAAGCCCGCCCCGCCCAAGGGCACCCCCGAGAGCCGAAAGCCCCCCCGCATGGGCATCACATCCGTCAACGGCCACCCCTTCGCCTTCTTGGTGACCAGCGCGAAGAACGACAAGGATTACGTGGCCGTCAACGTTGACCTCAACGGCAACGGCGACTTCGGCGAGGCGGGCGAAGGCCCCTTCCGCACGGGCGACACCGTGGCGCTCGGCGGCCAGCGTTTCTCCCTCACCCTCGGCGAAGGCAACGGCGCGGGCAAGGCGGACGTCCGCCTCACCTGCCCCTGCGCCGACCAGGTCGTCGCCGACTTGAAGGCATTCTACGCCGCCGCGGGCGCGTCGCCCGAGCACCTGTGCATCGTCGGCTTCCCCGACGCCATTCCCCAGGCCATCGTCCGCGAGGGCGAAGGCGGCAACCGCGACCTCCCCTCCGATTTCCCCTTCGCCAACGCCGACGCCGACCTCTTCGCCGAGATCGCCCACGGCCGCCTCATCGCCGAGAACGCCAGCTTCGCCACGCTCTACGCCAGCCGCGTCATCACCTACCCGCAACTCCTCGACCCGTCCTGGTCCACAATGGCTGGCCAGGCCCGCTGGGAGAACACCTACGCCAAGCTCTTCGAGAACGTGGGCTTCACGATGGCGCCCCACCACGACGTGGACACGCTCCGCTGGATCGAGAAGCCCACCGACAAGAGCAAGGGCCGTCGGGCGCAGGC
>VGYV01000924.1 GCA_016872855.1 Planctomycetota bacterium | reverse complement strand
GATGAAGGCGTCCAACTCTTCGATGCCGCACTTGAGGGGGAAGATTTCTTCGATGACGATGCCTGCCAGTGGTCCTCGATGAGGCGGCCGGCGGCATCGTGGTCGTAGTTGAAGCCCCAGGGGTGGAAGGGTTGAGCCACAGCCGAGGGCGGCTGTGCCACACCGAGGACGAATCCCCGCCCGTCGCCGCTCACGCGGATGGGGAGCATGCGGGCTGTCCCCGGCTCCGAGGATTGCCCCTGATTCCGGTAACGCTTCGCAGGTTCGCTGGCTTTCACCCTCACCCTACCCTCTCCCTTCAAGGGCGAGGGGTCCGAACCCCCCTCCCCCTGAGGAAGGGGGTAAGGAGAGAGGTCCGAACCCCCCTCCCTCTGAGGGAGGGGGTAGGGGGAGGGTGGGAGCGTGGAATCGGCGAGGCGCGCCGCACTGCCCGGCTCCCCCGCGCGCGCCTGCTGCGCGGGCTTGAGGGCGGGGTCGTCGAGGTCGAGGCGGTAGAGGATCTGGTTGTAGTCGTAGCGGGGGGTGGGGAGCGGCTTGTCGGCGAATTGCTGGGTGTAGGTGCCCTCGAAGAGGAGGATGGGCGAATCGGGCGGCGCGAACTCGGGGTGGAGCCGTGGGTTGTAGAAGGTGTAGTTGTCGTGGCTGAGGACCTTCACGGCCTTGCCCCACGGGCCGGTCGGCGCGTCCGCCTCGGCATACCATAGCTCGCCGAAGGCCGAGGGCTTGCCGAAGTGCGCCATGAACACCGTGACCCATCGCTTGCGAAAGGGGTTCCAGGCGATTGAGCCGCTGTGGGGCTTTACGGGCTTGCCGTTGGCAGCCGAGGGCAGGCTCTCCTGGGGCCTGAGGACCTCCCACTGGGCGGGGTCTTGCCAGGCCTCAAACGTTGCGGGGCAACGAAGGGTGGGGAGGGGGTTGCCGAAGAGCACCTACTCCTTGCCCTGTGCGTCCTTCCAGAAGGCGGGATGGCCGTCGGGCGCAGGCGGCTGCTTGGGCGAGGCCGCGGACTTCGTCCAGAGGACGCGCAGGCGCTCGAAGCGCTCGGCCTTGTCGTCCCACACGCAAAGCCCCGACTCGTAGGCTTCGAGCGGGGGCTTGATCTTCACGTAGGTTGCGACGAGGTGCGGCGTGCCCGCTTTGTCGGGCAGGCTCACGTAGGCGCTGAGCCACGTGGGGCCGCTTCCTGGCATCTCCGCCACGCCGCGGGGGCGGCCGTTGGGGTCGCGGAAGTAGTCGTACTTCGCCCGCACTGGCGGCTCGAACGACGCGAGCGGCTGGGGCGCCGTCGTGGCGCTGCTCATGTGGAAGATGCCGAGGGGGTAGTGCGCCAGCGTGGTGTCGCCCCAGGCCCAGAAGAGCTTGCCGCGATGGACGGCGTTCTGCACGCTGTCGCAGCCGAGCACGCCCGACTCGGGCCAGTCCAGCTCGCGGCCCGTCTTCTGGCTCTCGGCGAAGAGCCCGCCGCCCGTCAGGCGCCCGAGGCGCTTGGCGATGATGGTCCGCGTGACCTCGACCTTGAGCGTCTTCCCTGGCTCGGGCTTCAGGCGGACACCACGATAGCCGAAGCCGTCCTTGAGCACTTCGTAGCCGTGGCCGAGTACGTCGAACCAAGTCTCCCGCCCCATCAGCTCGGGCAGGTCGAAGGCGATGACGCCCGCATTGTCGGAAACGAACCGCGCCTGATGCGTCGTTCGCAGTTCCACCAGCGGCACTGGCCAGCCGCTGCCCTTCTCCACCACCTCGATGCGGCAGGGCTCCGCCGGGGCGGCGAGGGGCGGGAAAGCGACAAGCAGGGCGAAGAAAGCGGCTCTCATCCCGCCCTCACAACGGCTTGAGTATTCGCTCGGCCAGGCTGCGGCGGGCCTTGTCCCATTGCTCGGGATCGTGGGAACGGCTGTCGCGCTCCCGCTCCTTCCAGTAGTCCTGCCCCGGCTTGAGGGCCTCGTGCATGGCGCGGAACAGGACGCGGTTGACCACCGCATCAACCGCCTGCGGGGCACGCGCCGTGTCGGCGAGAAGCCGCATGTACTCATAGTCCTGGCTCCCTCGCCGGAGCGCCTTCAGGCGGACGCAGGGCACAGGCCCGTCGAGGCCCACGAACTCACCGGGGTAGATCAAGAGGGCGTCGCCGTTGAGGACCTGTTTTCCGCCCAGGGCAGCAGCGAGGCTGGGGTCGCGCCAGCGCTTGCCATCGCCGTGGGAGAAGGTGCCCCACTCGCACATGGTCGTTACGCTGTCGCGGTACTTCCAGGGGAGCCAGCCCCAGGTCCGCAGCGCGAGCGCTTCCGTGTCAATGTACGGGGCGGCGATGCAAGGCTCCCGGGCGCTGTTGCTCGAGTAAATCCAGATCTCGCCGCCGTGGCGGATGATCTCCTGCTGCTCCTCGAGGTGGGTGTAGCGGACGTTTCCGTTGACACACCAGACGCCGACGTTGTCGAGGCCCACGCCGCGGACCACGGTAGTGGGGCCGCCGTCCACGCGGTAGAGGAACCGCTTGGGCTCCTTCAGCCCCGCCTCGTGGAGGAGCCGGGCGAAGTACGAGATCTCCTTGACCCGGCCCGATTCGTCATAGCGGTTGTAGAACATCATCAGCTTCGTGCGGGTCCAGCCCTTCTCCAGGAAGTGCTTCTCAAACTCGCGCAGCGCCTTCTTCACGGCCCGCTCGTAGGGTTCGGTCTCCATCTCGGCGGCCGGGCGGGGCCATGCGTG